>PWQI01000275.1 GCA_003556805.1 Trueperaceae bacterium
AGGTAGCCGTCCCACCAGCTGTGGTGGTTCGCGACGACGACGCAGCCGGCCGTCGGAGCAGCTCCCTCGGCGATGCCCCACACGCCCGCCAGGTCGCGCCGCAGCGAGCGCTCGACGACCAGCGGGAGCACCTGCGCGATCCCACCGTGCACGCGTTGCAGCGCCCGCTCGCGCCACCACGCAGGCCCGTAGGGACTTGGTTGCGAGCTCACGACGCCCGTTGGGCAGCCGGCAACCAGCGCCAGGTCGATGCGACCGCGAGCATGGCGGCCGTCGACAGGAGCGCCGCCCACGGTAGGTCGAACACGACCAGCCCGACGCCCACGAGGAACGCCTGCGCCAGGAAGACGGCGCGCAGGTCACCGGACTGATCGTCCGCCAGTCGCGGTTCGAGCCGAACGAGCAGCGCCACGAGGACGATGCCGGCCAACCACCACCCGACGAAGTTCGACAGTGGGACGCCGTAGTAGGCGGCCTCGCCAGCGAACGTCCAGAACCCCTGATCCACCATGAGCGGATCGAGCCCGAGGTCCCACGCGACGAGCACGAGCGGCGCCACGAGCAACGCCCGCCCGCGCGGTGCCACGGCGATGGCGATCATCGCGAACGCCCACCAGCCGAGCGGCACCAACAGCGGTACCCCGAGCACGGCGGGTCCGGGCGCGCTGTACGCGTACTGGCCGAAGGGCACACCGGTGTTCTCGCCGAGCCACTCCACCGCGACGCCGAAGGTGAACGCGACCGCGAACAGCGCCAGGCTCAACCGACCGTAGCGCCGCCAGGCGTAGACCAGCACGGCCAGGGCCAGGAACGTGGTCGACACGTAGGCGAAGGTCGCGAAGTAGTCCGGGGCGAGCGGCGTCGGCACCATCGACAGCGCCCACAACACGAGCAACGGACGCCATGGCGCGCTCAACGCATCGCGCAGCAGGTTGCGGAGGCGCGGGAGCGAGGCCGGATGGAGCGCCAGCGTCATCCCGAACACGATGAGCACGTTGGTCACGACGAAGAAGAGCGCCTCCTCGAACGGCAGGCCGAAGGGGCGCCAACCGATGGTCAGCTCGGGGCTGATCCACCAGATCGTCCAGCCGATCGCCAAGCGGTCGGCGATCCACAGGTACACCGTCGGGACCGCGATTGCCATCGCGACGAGGCGCCACCGGCGCACCAGCAGGTCGCCTCCGAAACCCCACTGCAAGGCGACGACGGGCAGCGCCCAGGCGGTGATCAGGCCGAGGTAGGTGCCGGACTCGGTCGTCAGCGCCAGAACGCCACCCGCGGCGCAACCGAGCAGCAGCGCGGCGCCGACCGCGCGCACGCGCCGACCCGCCGGACCCGGATCGCGATGATCGAGGCGTCCGAACGCGCGGGCGAGCGCGAACAGGAAGAGGCCCACGCCGAGGGTCTGGATCACGAAGAAGGCGTACTCCTCGACCGGAACGTACCCGATCGTCGCCAGCACGCGCCCGGCCGGGTACCCCCACACCTCCCGGTACACGAGGTAGTTGTCCCACGGCGTGGTGTAGACGAAGGCGATGACCACGTGGATGGCCAGGACCATCCACGCGAAGCGGTCGCCCCGCCCCATGTCGCCGGCGACCGGCCGCCCGAGGCGTGGCGCGCGCCACGCTGCGAACGCCAACAGCCCCAGCCACGGCAACGTGAACGCGACGTGGAACTGCGCGTACGTCATCTCGGGTGCCCAGGCCAGGCTCGCCGCGATCGCCACGAGGGGTGGCAGCGCCCAGGACCACGCCGGAACGACGGGCGTCGCACGCCGAGCGACGACGCCAGCGCTCACCCCGCCGCTCACGGCGGCGCCGCCCCACCACCCAGCCCGAAGAGCGGCCTGGCATCGAGGTCACGCAGCACGGTGCGCGCGGCGTTGCGGCCCGAGGCGCCCATGATGCCCCCACCCGGGTGCGTGCTGGCACCGGTGAGGTACAGGCCCTTGACGGGTGCGCGGTAGTCGGAGGCACCGAGGAAGGGGCGCAGCGCGAACATCTGGTCGAGCGACATCTCGAGGTGCATCACGTTGCCCCGGAAGAGCCCGAGCTCACGCTCGAGCCACAGCGGATGCTGGAACAGCGAGCCGACGACCGAAGCCTTGGTGCCCGGCGCGTACGGCTCGAACGTGTCCAGGAATGACTCGGCCACCTCGGGCCCGATGTCGTCCCACGAGCGGCCGCCGGCCAAGGCATAGGGGAAGTACTGGGCCCACAGCCACAGCACCTCGCCACCGGGCGGCGCGAGCGTGTCGTCCACGGCCGAGAACGACATCGCGACGATCGGCGGGTCGTGTGCCGGCCGTCCTGCGGCGTAGTCGCCGTAGGCGGCCATGATCTGGGCGCGATCGCGCGCCACGAGCTGCAATGCGACGCGCGCGTCGCGCTCCGGGAACGCCGCGTAGCGCACGGGCTTGTCGAGCGCGAGCCTGAGCACCGCGCCGAAGCCGTTGCCGACCCGGAGCGAGCGCGCCGCGGGTGGCCGATGCTCCTCGGGCAGCAGCCGGCCGAACGTCTCGAGCGCATGCGCACCGCTGACGACGGCCCGGGCCGTGTAGTGCTGACCGGCGACGCTCACACCCGTCGCGCGCCCCCCCTCGACCGTGATGGCGTCGACGGGCGCGCCGGCGTGCACCTCGCCTCCGTGGGCGACCACGTGGCGCGCAAGGGCCTGCGTGAGCATGCCCGAACCGCCGCGCGGCCGCGCCATGCCGCCCTCGTGGTACAGCGGGTGCCACAGCAGGAACGGCGACGTCATCGGCTCCGACGGCGGCGGTCCGGACTGCGCGGCCATCCACACCAGGGGCGTCTTGACCTTCTCCTCCCGGAAGTACTGGTCGACCAGCTCGCCGTACGGCGCCAGGATGCGCGGCAACGCGCGCTTCCAGTCGCCCTCGACGGCCTTGCCGAACATGGCCGTCCGGCCGAGCGTCAGCGGATCGGGAGTCTGCAGGAAGAGGTCGCGCACGGTCCGTGCGAAGGGTCGCCACTCGGCCAAGAAGCGCGCGTACGCCTCGCCCTCACCCGGGAACTTGGCCTCGAGCTCGGCCACGGTCCGCTCCTCGGAGCGGTGGATGAAGAGGTGATCGCCGTCCGGGTAGGGCGCGAAGAAGAGCGGATCGCACTCGATGTACTCCAGACCGAAGCGCTCCAAGCCGAGCTCCTCGACGACGGGAGTGAGTCGGATCAGGATATGGGCGGAGCCGCCCAAGTCGAAGCGATAGCCTGGCACCATCTCGACCGTGCTGACGGCGCCGCCGACGATGTCGCGACGCTCGAACACGGCCACCTTGTAGCCGGCCTGGGCCAAGTACGCACTGGTGATCAGGGCGTTGTGCCCCGCTCCCACGGTGATGACGTCAAAATCGGGCACGGTGTCCTCTCGACGGGCGCGGCGGTTACGTGTGTCCGCCGAAAGCGGCTCCCACGACGGCACGTGGGATGAGCGCGAGCCGCTCGAGCGGCTTCAAGTGCGCGCGGCGGGTCAGGTTGTCGTAGCCGTTCTGGCGGAGCTTGCGCAGGATCGCCTCGTAGTTCACTGCTGCGACCCCGACCGCGCTGGCGGCCACCCCGTGCAGCTTGGGGATGCCTCGCCAGCCTTCACGGTACAGCGCGTGGGTGCGTTCGGCCAGCGACTCGACGAGGTCCACGTACCCCGCCGTGATCACGCCACGGTGCAGGTCGTCGAGTTCGACGCCATGGCGCGCGCGCAGGTCCGCCGGCAGGTAGCAACGCCCCATGGCGAGGTCCTCACCGACGTCGCGCAACACGTTGGTCAGTTGCATGGCCTGGCCGAGGGCGAGGGCCTGGTCGAGCGTCTCCTGCCCACCCCGATAGCCCGCGATCGGCGCGACGAGGAAGCCGACCACGCCTGCCACACGGCGGCAGTAGAGCATGAGCTCCTCCACGGTCTGAACGTCGGGCACGCACAGATCGCTCTCGAGGCCGAGCCGCAGCTCCTCGAAGGCGTGGCGCGGCACGTCGAAACGCTCGAGCGTCCACGCGAGTCCGACCTCGGCAGCGGCGTCGCTCCGCGGCACTCCGTCGTAGGCGCGTTCGACACCAGCCCACCAGGCGGCGAGGCGCGCGCGGCCCGCGCGCGGATCGTCCGCTTCGTCGACGGCGTTGTCGCCGTGCCGACAGACGGCGTACACCACCGTGACGGCGCTGCGTTTGTCGCCACGGAAGAAGCGCGTACCGAGGTAGAAGGTGCCCGAGTGGGCCTTCGTCACCCGCGTACAGTCGGCGATCGCCTCGGCGATGGTCATGCCGCCCCTCTCCCGTCCCACCGGCAGCGTTCCACGAACGCGACGCCAGGAACGGTGACGCGGCGCACGATATCGAGGCGCCTACGCGCCAGGCAGTTCGACGCGTTCGAGTGCGCGGTCCGACGCTTCGGAGCCGTGACCACCACCGAAACGGCGTTCGACGTAGGCGTCGAGCATGCGGTTGAACTCGGGCACGATGGCGTCGCCCTGCAGCGTCGTGACGAAGGCGCCATCGCGGTACACCGGCGCCTTCGGCGACTCGCCGGTGCCCGGCAGCGAGATGCCGATGTCGGCGTGCTTGGACTCGCCGGGACCGTTCACCACGCAGCCCATGACCGCCACCTTGAGGGCCTCCACCCCGGGGTAGCGCTCCTTCCAGTGCGGCATCTGCGCCTTCAGGTAGGCCTGGATGTCGCGCGCCATCTCCTGGAACAGCGTGCTCGTCGTCCGACCACACCCCGGACAGGCGGTGACGCTGGGCGCGAAGCGACGCAGATCGAGGGCCTGCAGCACCTCTTGCGCGATCTCCACCTCACGCTCCCGCGGTGCGCCGGGATCGGGCGTGAGCGACACGCGGATGGTGTCGCCGATGCCCTCCGCCAGCAACACCGCGAGACCCGCCGTCGAAGACACGGCACCCTTGACCCCCATGCCCGCCTCGGTCAATCCCAGGTGCAGCGGGTAGTCGCAGCGCTGCGCCAGGCGCCGGTAGACGTCCCAGAGATCGCGAGCGTTGCTGACCTTGGCCGAGAGGAGGATGTGATCGTGCGGAAGGCCGATGCGCTCGGCCAGCTCGGCAGAGTCGAGCGCCGAGCGGAGCATCGCCTCGATCATCACCTCGCGCGCCGGGAGCGGTTCGCTGAGGCGCGCGTTCTCGTCCATCAACGCGGTCAGGAGCGCCTGGTCGAGCGAACCCCAGTTGACGCCGATCCGCACCGGGCGGCCGTACGCCTTGGCGACCTCGATCATCGTGGTGAAGTTGGTGTCGTGGTGCCGTCCGGCCCCGACGTTGCCGGGGTTGATCCGGTATTTCGCCAGCGCCTCCGCCGTGGCTGGGAACTCGCGCAACAGGATGTGTCCGTTGTAGTGGAAGTCCCCGACGAGCGGCGCGACGACGCCCATGTCGTCGAGGCGCGCACGGATCTCCGGCACCGCCGCGGCGGCACCTGCGTCGTTCACGGTGATCCGGACGATCTCGCTGCCGGCCCGGGCGAGCGTGGCGACCTGCTCCGTGGTCGCGAGCACGTCGCGCGTGTCGGTGTTCGTCATCGACTGGACGACGATGGGGTGTTGACTCCCGACCGGGACGTGGCCGATGGTGGAGGTGACGGTGGGACGGCGCGCGGGACCTTGCATGCACCCAGTGTAGTGCCGGACGCCACGGCGGAGGTGTGGCGACGGACCCAGGCCGGCCGTATGCGCTCAGCCGGAGGCGTCGTCTCGCAGCGCCAGCAGCGGCGCCAAGGCCGGCCACAGCGCAGCGCTGCACGACACGGCCTCGCCGCCGTGGATCGTCTCGCGACCGTCCCAGGCACCGAAACGGCCACCAGCCTCACGCAGCAGGACGGGGAACGGTCCGCAGTCCCAGGCGTGCATCACCGGGTCGAGCATCGCGTCGAGACGACCCGACGCCACCAGCGCGTGGCCGTATGCATCGGACCAGCCCGGTCGGTAGGCCGAACGCGCCTGGACCTCGTGCCAGGCTCGCGCACGCCCATGCCGTGCGAACGACGCGGCGTCGGTGAAGCCGACGAAGGCGTCGTCGAGTGCCGCGGCCGCCCGGACCGTGACGCGTCGACCGTTCCAGCGCGTCCCCCCACCAGACGCGGCGGCGACCGTGTCGCCCAGCGCCGGGAAGTGCGCCACGCCCACCTCCACGCGCCCCTCGATCTCGAGGCCCACGAGCACGCCGTAGAGCGGCACGCCCCTGACGAACGACTTCGTCCCGTCGATCGGATCGAGGTACCACTGATGGCTCGCGCCGGGACGGCTCGCGCCGAACTCCTCACCCACGATGCCGTGATCGGGGAACGCACGCTCGAGACGCTCGCGCAGCAGCGTCTCGGCCTCGCGGTCGGCGATGGTCACGGGGCTGTCGTCGGCCTTGCGCTCGACGTCGAGGGGTGTCTGGAAGTACGCCAGGGTGCGCCGACCGGCCGCGAAGGCGGCCTCGAGCGCGACGTCGAGATAGCGGTCCAAGACGCTCACGGAGCGCAGCCTACCAGCCGCACGAGGCGGTCGGCGGCCAGCGACGGCGCTGCTACGATGCGTCCATGATCATGACCCGTGCCCGCCTCGAAGCAGCCGAGCGCGCCGTCCTCGCCCCGTACGCGGCCTTCGCCGACGCGAGTCGTGGTCGTGTCCACTCGGAGAGCGAGAGCGCACATCGCACCGCCTTCCAGAAGGACCGGGACCGTGTGATCCACACCAGCGCCTTCCGGCGCCTCGAGTACAAGACCCAGGTCTTCGTGAACGACGAGGGCGACTACTACCGGACGCGCCTGACGCACACGCTCGAGGTCGCACAGGTGGCGCGCTCCATCGCCCGCGCTCTGGGCGTCAACGAGGACCTCGCCGAAACGGTGGCCCTGGCCCACGACCTGGGGCACCCGCCCTTCGGCCACGCCGGCGAGCGCACCCTGAACCGGTTGGCGGATGGCATCGGTGGTTTCGATCACAACCAGCAGAGCCTGCGCATCGTCACCGAGCTCGAGAGCCGCTACGCTGCCTTCCCAGGCTTGAACCTGACCTGGGAGACGCTCTAAGGCATCATGAAGCACGAGACCGAGTACGACGTCCCGGATGCGTCGTGGGAGCCCGACCTCCGCCCTGGGATCGAAGCGCAGGTCGTGAACGTCGCGGACGAGATCGCGTACAACGCCCACGACCTCGACGACGGGCTCCGCTCGGGACACCTCGACGTCAAGGAGGTCGCGCGCGTCCCACTGATCGCCCGCTTGATGGACCGGCTCGCGATCGACCCGAACGCGTTCGAGACGCGTGACCGCTACGTGCTGGTGCGCGAACTGTTGGGCATGGCGATCGACGCCGTCATCGAACACAGCGAGGAGCGCATCCGGGCGGCCGCGGTCGCGAGCATCGACGACGTACGCGCGCAGCCGCTGGTGCTGGTGGGACCTGACGACGCCTTGGCAGGGCAGCTCGCCGAACTCAAGCGCTTCCTGTACGAGCACTTCTACTTCCACCACCGGCTGATCCGCATGACGCGCAAGGCCGACCACATCCTGGAGCGGATCTACGGCGCCTACTGCGAGACGCCGAGCATGTTGGCCCCCGACGTGCGCCGGCAGGCCGAAGCGCTGGGTCTCGAGCGGGCGGTCGTGGACTACCTCGCCGGCATGACCGACCGCTTCGCGATCAAGGAGTACCGACGCCTGTTCGACCCCACGACCCTGACCTGATTCGCGCTGCGACCGACGGGGGCGCGGCGGTGCCACGCGAGTGCCGGCGCAACGCGCGCTCAGTCGTCGCGGCGCGCGACCGCGAAGAGGCGACCGTCGTCCGGGTCGCGGAACCAGGCAGCACTGACGCCGCCACGCAGCACGCGCACCACCGCCCACGGGCTGGTGAGGGCACTCGTGGTCACGGCGCCGGACGAGGGCTCGACCAGGCGGACGTCGACGAACAGGTCGGTGCCCTCGAGCGAGACGCCGCGAACGTCCACGCTGTAGCCGCCCGTCGGCCGCTGGCCCATCATCACGACCAGCACCGTCTCGCGCGCGAGGTCGACGCTCGGCAGCGCTGGAACGGTGAGTTGCGATCCGTGCAGTTGATTCCAGATGGAGCGCAGCTCCGCCTCGCTGCGCACGAGCCTGAAGGTCGGCCGCTGCACGTTGACGGCCTGCTGGCCGCTGGCGACGGTCTCCCACTGCACCGTTCGGGGCGCGGGGCGGAACGCGCCGGCATCGGTGGCCAGGCCCGTCTGGACGTGCAGCGCGCTGGCGCGGTACTCGGCGAGCCCGTCCACGCTGCGGCGCGGCACGTCGGGGCCGCCCAACACGCTGACGACGAGCGGTTCGCCGAGCGACTCGAGGTAGTTGGCGATGGCGTCGGCCTCGGTCAACGTGAGTTCGCCGAGACCCCGCAACCTGGCGCTGCGCGGTCTCGGGGTCACGCGCAGGTCGAGCCCCGCCTGGTCGTCCTCGCCGAGGACGAACCAGCTGTTGCCGTCGTAGTAGAGCAAGGCTCGGGTGGAGGCGACGGTGCGGACTTGGACGTCGGTCGTCAGCGGGATGCGGCGCACGTCCACCGGTGCCGAGATCGGCTCGACCGGGGTCCGCAGGAACGGCTCGCCGTCGACGGTCAGGCTCCCCGTGACGGAGAGCGGCACCCGGAGGGCGTCGGGGTCGGCTGGGGCGAGCGTGACCGTTTCGCCGTCCAGCGTGAAGCTGCGGGGCTCGCCGTAGAAGTAACTCAGGCGGGCGTCCTCCACACCCGTGATGGTGACGTCGTGCAACTGCGGCGCAGCATCGGGATCGCACGCGACGAGCAGCGCAAGGGCAGCCAGACATCCAAACCGAACGAGACGGCGCATCGGTCCTCCTCAGCGTCCGAACGTACCACCCAGACGCTGAGCGCGATGAGGACGCGGCGGCGTACCTGCGCGACGTCGGGGACGAGCGCGACGGCGGAGCGTTGGTAGACTCCTCTGGTGTCCACGCGCCGAGTCCTCATCGTGTCCGCGTCCATCGGCAGCGGGCACGTCGCCGCCGGCCGGGCGCTCGAGACCGCCCTAGGCAGGGTCGGAGCCGAGACGAGCCACGTCGACCTCCTCGACTACACCACGGCACCGTTCCGCCGGCTCTACCGCCAGGCGTACTTCGACCTGGTGCGTAGCGCGCCCGACTTGGTCGATTGGTTCGGCAAGCGGCTCGACCGCCGACCCACCGAGGACGAGACGCGGCTCTTGCGGCTGCGGGCCCGCTTCGCTCGACTCCTCAGCCACCACCTACCCCGCCAGATCGCGCGCGTATGCCCGACGCTCGTGATCCACACGCACTTCTTGGGACCCGAGATCCTCTCGGCCCAGCGCCGACCACTCGCGATCGCGCAGGTCCAGGTGATCACCGACTTCTTCGCCCACGCCCTGTGGCTGCGGTCGAGCATCAGGCGTTACTACGTCGGGGCCGAGGAGATGGCGGTGCACCTGGCCGCTTCGGGCGTGGCGGCCGAGCGCATCCGGGTGACCGGCATCCCGATCGACGCGCGCTTCGCGGCCTTGCCGACGCGGGCCGAGGCGCGCACCCTGCTCGACCTCGAACCCGACCGTGACGTCCTGCTGATGATGGCCGGCGGCATGGAGGCGCGCACCGTGGTGGCGCTCCTCGAGCAGGTCGCGGGGCTGCGCTGGCCGCTCCACGTGGTGATCGTGTGCGGCCGCTCGCCCGATCTGGTCGCCCAGCTCAAGCCGATCGTGGCCGAGGCGCGCGGGCTCGTGCGCATGCGCCTGCTCGGGTTCACCGACCAGGTGCCCACGTACATGGCCGCCGCCGACCTGATGGCGGGCAAGCCGGGCGGCCTGACCTCCAGCGAGGCGCTCGCGGCCGGACTTCCGATGGCGATCGTGCAGCCGTACCCCCTCCAGGAGGAGGCGAACGCGACCTACCTGCTCGAGGCCGGGGCCGGCATGCGTATCGAGCCCTTGACGGTGTTCACCCACAAGCTCAGCCGCTTCTTCGCCGATCCAGCGCGTCGCGAACGCATGTCGACCGCGGCCGCCACGCTGGGCCGGCCTCACGCCGCGCGCGACGTCGTCGCCGACCTCGGCGAACTCGGAGTCCTATGAACAAGACGACCACCACCATCGTCCGAAGCGCCGTCGCGTACGTGCTCGCCGTGTGGCTGTGCCTCGCCTTCGGGCAAGCCGTGGCGGTGACCGAACCGCAAGGTGCGTACCACGTCGTCGTCGTGGGATCGGAGCCCGAGGCCATCACAGCGGCGGTCGCCGCCGCCGAGTCGGGCGCACGAACGCTCCTCATCAGCGAGGACGAGCGGGTGGGCGGGCTCTTCGTTCGCGGGGCTATGAATGTGCTCGACCTGCGCGTGACGCCGGTCGATTACCAACGCGGGCTGTTCGAGCGTTGGTGGCGCGCGGTGGGGCGCGGCAACGCGTTCGACGTCGCGCGTGGTGAGCGCGCGTTCCTCGACCTGCTCGACCGGGCCGGCGTCGAGGTACGGCTCGGCGCGCCGCCCCTCGCCCCCCTCGTGCACGAGGGGCGGGTGATCGGCGTGACGCCTGCGGGCGAGTCCCCGATCTGGGCGGACCACGTGATCGACGGCACCGCAGACGCGGACCTGGCGGCGGCCGCAGGCGCGCGCAGCACCATCGGTTTCGCCGCGATCGGCCTGGACGCGCGTATGGTCGACACGCTCGTGTTCCAGATCGACGGTGTCGATTGGGGAGCGCTGCGGCAAGGCGCCCGGGCGCGGGGCCGGAGCTACGCGTACGTCGACGACCGCGTCGCCTACGGCCACTTCGCCGGGCATCCCGCGGCGTTCCAGGCCAGCGACCCGGACATCCGCCTGCGCGGCCTGAACCTGGGTCGGCAAGACGACGGCAGCGTGTTGGTCAACGCCCTGTTGATCTACGGCCTCGACCCGTTCGATCCGGCCAGCCGCGCCGATGGGTTGGCTCGCGCCGCCGCGGAGGTCGACGCGGTGATCGCCTGGTTGGCGCTCGACGTGCCTGGCTTCGCCGCGGCGCGCTCGGGAGGTGTCGCCGAGGCGCTCTACGTCCGCCAGACACGCCACCTGGTGGCGACGTGCACCCTGACCGTCGACCACGTCTTGGACTCGGTCGTGACGGATCAGGACGTCGCCGCGGGCGGGTACCCACTCGACGTCCAGACGCTGCGTCCGAGCGACGACGGTTTCGTGTTCGGCCTGCCCGACATCTACGGGGCGCGTTTGTGCATGAGCGTTCCCGTCGACGTCGACGGCGTGTGGGTCGTGGGCCGGTCGGCCGGCTTCGATCCGATCGCGCAGAGCAGCGCGCGCGTCGTGCCGTTCGGCATGGCTCTCGGCGAGGCCGTCGGCGTGGCTGCCGCCCTCGGCACGGCGCTCGACATGACGCCGCGCGAGGTGGCACGCGACCCGGAGGTGGTGCGCGACGTCCGCGAGTCGCTCGCGTCGCGCGGTGCCTATCTCCCCGCCGTCCGACCGCGCCGCTCCGTCGGGCCCGTCGGACACCCGCACTACGCCGAGTACCGGGCGATGCTGCGCTGGGGATTGGCCGTCGGGGGCTACGACAACGATCCGCGCCTCGGTGTCGAGTCGAGCCGCACGGCGCTGGTCTTCTTGTTGTCCAACGTGTTCCAGCGCGCCTACCATGACGAGGTGACCGGCCAGGTCCTGGTGGCGCGCTTCGGTCTCGACAGCGGTCCGCTGGACGCCGCGACCGCGGCGCGCATCACGGCGGCGGCCCTGTGCGAACTCGAGCGCTGTCCGGCGGGCGAGACCTGGGCGGACCTCCAGGCGAGCGGCCTGCGCGTGCCCGAGCCCTCAGGCACCGTACGGCGCGGCGAGGCCTACGCCCTTGCGGGCCTCGTCTTGGACGGCCGCAGGCCCGGGCCGGACCATGCCGCCAGGCGGCCCTGACGAGGCCTTCGCGTCACCCGCCGTCGTGCTCGGCGCGCTCGCGATCGACGAACTGACGAGCCGTACGGCCCGAGTACCCGTTGCCCCACGTGGCGAAGCGCAGCGCGCGGCCTTCGCGCGTCTCGTCGGCGGGCAGGCCGGCCGCGGCCGCAAGCGCCGCGACGATCGCGAGGAAGGCACGCCTGTCGGCCGTCGGGAACGTGATCGTCAGGCCGAACCGGTCGGCCAGCGCCAGACGATCGTGGTGCGTGTCCCAGGCGTGGACGTCGGCGTCGAGCGGGTCGGGCCTGTCACCGTGGCGTTCGCGCACCAGGTGCCGACGGTTCGACGTCGCGATCACCAGCACGCGTTCGCGCCGCGTCAGCAGGCTGCCTTCGAGCAGGCTCTTCAGCGGCCGCAAGCGCTCGTCGCCGTCGTCGAAGGCGAGGTCGTCGAGCATCAGGACCGCCGGCCGCGGCTGGCGCGCGAGCTCGGCGAGCACGCGACCGAGCTGACCCAAGTGCGCCACGGGGAGCTCGACCAGTTGCAGCCCACGGCTGGCGAAGCGCTCGAGCAGCCCGCGCACGGTGGTCGACTTGCCGCTGCCGCGCGGGCCGTACAGCAGCGTGGCCAACGCGGGCTGGCCCGCCAGGAAGGCCTCGACGTTGGCGAGGAACGGCTCGAGCTGACGCTCGAGGCCGATCAGGTCGTCGAGTCGGGCACTCGCTGGGGCGCGCACGCCGACGAGTCGTGCGCCGTCCCAGGCGAATGCGTGGTGCCGCGCGAGGGGGCCCGCGCCCGCCGTGCGCGCCGCCTCGGCGAGCGCAGCGCTGGCGCGCTCGACGTCGCCGCTCGACAGCGCCGCAGCCAGCCGGTGCGCGCCGACCGTCGCCGCCTCGACGCTCGACGCAGCCGCGAGGTCGCGCCAGTGCGGCAGCGCTCGACCGACCAGCGTCTCCACCTCGCGCTGCCAGTCGCGCCGCACGAGTGCCGACAACGCGTGGAGGTCCGCGAGCGCGGCTTCACGCACACCGCCGGGGACGAGTGGATCGCGTTGGCGCTCGACGGCGTTCCCGACGTGGCGCGCCCACGAACCTTCCTCGAACAGCACCGCATCCGCCACGGCGTAAGCGAGGTCGGGGCTGCCGGCGTCGATCAGCGCACGCGCCACACCCGCGTGCGCCTCGGTGGCTGACGCCACGGCGCCTGCGGCCAACGCCGACTCGATCGTCGCGACGTACGGCCACCACGCCGCGGCGCGCGGTCCGTCGAGCAGGTACGGATGGAACACCGCGAACCCTCCCCTGCACCACGCCGTCGCGACACCACCGAGCAGAGCCGCACGACCGTGCGACGCCCACGATACCGCCGTCAGGCCGTGCGGTTCGCCATGGTAGCCTCCGTCATGCCGGCCATCTACCAGCGCGCCCGTCCCGCGCGCTTCGACGAGGTCGTCGGCCAGGACCACGTCACGGGTCTCCTCGTCGCGGCGCTTCGCCGCGACGCCATCGGGCACGCCTACCTGTTCTCCGGTCCGCGCGGGGTCGGCAAGACGACCAGCGCGCGCCTCTTGGCGATGGCGGTCAACTGAGACGCAGCGGCCGACGAACGACCCTGCGGGCGGTGCACCGCGTGCTTGGCCGTCCAGTCCGGTGGGCACCCCGACGTGATCGAGCTCGACGCCGCCTCGAACAACTCGGTCGACGACGTTCGTGAACTGCGTGAGCAGGTGCGCTTGGCGCCGTTGCGCGGTGGTCGACGGGTGTGGATCCTGGACGAGGCGCACATGCTCTCGCGTGCGGCCGCGAACGCGCTGCTGAAGACGCTCGAGGAGCCGCCGCCGGGTCTGCTGTTCGTGCTCGCCACCACCGAGCCCGAGAAGCTCCCTGCCACGGTGTTGTCGCGCTGCCAACACTTCCGCTTCCGCCGCTTGTCGGACGACGAGATCCGCGGCAAGCTGCAACGCCTGGTGCGCGAGGCGGACCGCAGCGCCGACGAGGACGCATTGGCGCTCTTGGCCCGGGCGGCCGACGGTGCCATGCGCGATGCCGAGTCGATGCTCGAGCGGCTCCTCGCCTCCGGCGAGCCGATCACGCGAGACGGTGTCGAGGGTGCGCTCGGATTGCCGCCGTTCGACCGCATGGCGCATCTGGTCGGCGCGCTCGCGGACGGCGATCTCGGTCCCGTGCTGAGCGCTGCGGCAGAGCTCTACGCCGACGGCTTCGCTCCGCGGACGCTGGCCGAGCAGGTGGGCCGCACCCTCCGCGACGTGCTCGTCGCGCGCGTCCGGGGCCGCGGTCCTGCGCCGTCACTCGACCTCGACATCGACGAGGATGCCATCGTCCGAGCGCTGCACGTGGTCGACGACGCCCACGAGCGGTTCGTCCGGCGCGGCGACCTCTACGCGCTCGAAGTCACGCTGATCCGCGTCGCGGCTGCGATGCGCCCACCGGCCCCTGCGCGGCCTGCGGTGCGCGCCGCGACCGCGTCCGAGGCCGAACACGCGCCCGCGCCCAGCGCCGTGCCGGCCCCGCAACCCCCCTCCAGGCCAGACGTCGCCACGCCTGGTGGGGCGCCTCCTGCGGCGCAGGGCGGGTTCGACCCCAACGCCCGGCCCGGACGTCAGGAGCGAACCAGCGCTGGCTCCGAGCGTCCCGCGCCCGTGAGCTGGCATGCCCTGCTCGCGCGCGCTGGCCCCCAGCTCAAGGCCTTCTTGCTCCCGGCCGAGGCGACTCTCGAGGGCGACCGCCTCGACGTCCGGTACGACGAGCGGCATGCGTTCCACTTCGGCCAGTTGCAGCGCCGCGAGGCGGCTTTCCTCGAGCTCGTCGACGCGGTTGGTGGTGCACACCTCCACGTGCTCGTCGTGGGCCCTGGCGGTCGCATGCAGCGCACAGCCGGCGCCGCCACGGACGCGGCAGCGGTCACCGCACCCGCGCCCGCATCGGCACCCGCGCCCGCTTCGCTCTCCATGCCTGCACACGAGCCCGTGCCCGTACCCGAGCCTGCATCGGTACCCGCATCCGGGTCCGCGCCCGCATCCGCACGAGCATCTGGATCCGAACACCAGGACCCACCGAACGAGGAACCACCAAAAAAAGCGTGACGGGGGCGCCGCCCATTGCGCCGCCCCCGAGCGATACCCTCGAGCGCCTACCGGAGGACTTCTGGGACTCTGCGACGCCTGGCGGTGATGCGAGCGAGGGTGCGCCACGGTCGGCGCCCATCGTCGAGCCAGCGGATGCCGTGCCTGTGCCGGAGCGGGCCGCGGTCAGCGACCCCCCACCTCAGCGCTCGTCAGGCGCGGAGGCGGGTGTCGAGACGGGTGTGGCCGTGCTGCAACGCCTCTTCCCCGGACGCGTGCTCGGCGTGGACGCGCATGCGGGTGACGACAGCGGCGCTGGCGACGCGATCGACGGCGGCGACGCTGCGACCGCAGTCGCGACCGGCGCCGACGCACCCGACGAAGTGCCCGCCGAGGGCGGGCTAGAATCCGACAGGAGTCCACTCTGATGAACATCCAGAAGCTGATGAAGGAAGCCCAGAAGGCACAGCGCCAGATGGCCGAGGCGCAGGAGCGGCTCGCCGCGATGCAGGTCGAGGGGAGCGCTGGTGGCGGCATGGTGACCGTGACGGCCACCGGCGACGGCACCGTCTCGAAGGTGCGCATCGACCCCGGTGCGATCGACCCCGACGACGTGACCCTGCTCGAGGACCTGGTCACGGCCGCGGTCGCCGACGCACAGCGCAAGGCCAAGGAGTTGCAGGAGAGCGAGCTGGGGTCGGCCGTGGGCGGGCTCGGCGCCATGCCGGGCCTGTTCTGAGGCCACCCCAACGTGCGCTACCCGACGCCGCTCCTGACGTTGATCAGGGCGCTCAGCCGCCTGCCCGGCATCGGACCGAAGTCGGCGCAGCGCTTGGCCTTCCACCTGTTCAACCGACCTACCGAAGAGGTGCTCGCGCTCGCGCGTGCGCTCGAGGACGCCAAGACCGGTCTGGCCCGGTGTCCGCGTTGCGCGCACGTCATGGCGACCGACGAGGCGGCCTGTGCGGTCTGCACCGACCCGGCTCGCGACACGGCTTTGCTGTGCGTGGTGGAGCAGCCGGCCGACGTGTTGGCGATCGAGCGGAGCGGCGAGTACGCCGGCCGCTACCACGTCCTGCACGGTGCGCTCTCCCCCATGCACGGCGTCGGTCCGGACGAGTTGACGATCGCGCTGTTGCTCGAGCGTCTCGACGGCGTGACCGAAGTGGTGTTGGCGACCTCCACGACCGTGGAGGGCGAAGCGACCGCGCTGTTCCTCGCTCAGCGCCTGCGCACGCTCGGCGTCCGGGTGACCCGGATCGCGTACGGACTGCCGGTCGGCGGCGACCTCGAGTACGCCGACGAGGTGACCCTGGGCCGCGCCATGACGCATCGGCGCGACCTCTGAGCACAACTGTGAAGCAATCGTCGTACCCCCGCACGCCTTGACACGAGGCGGCGCGTCCGTATACTCGGGACCGCCTACGGAAGGGGGACGTCGCGTTGTCATCCGAGAAACGAACCCGCCGCCTCGTCATCGTCGAGTCGCCCACCAAAGCCCGAACCATCCAGCGCTACCTGCCAACCGGTTCGAGTGCCGCATCGGGCGACGCGTCCTACGTCGTCGAGGCCAGCATGGGTCACGTACGCGACCTCCCTGCGAACGCCGCAGAGATTCCCGAGGACGTCAAGAAGCAGCCCTGGTCGCGCCTCGCGGTGCGCACGGACGACGAGTTCCAGCCGCTGTACGTCGTCTCGCCGAAGAAGCGCGCCGTCGTGCAGAAGCTGCGCAAGGCACTCAAGAGTGCCGACGAGCTGGTCATCGCGACGGATGAGGACCGCGAGGGCGAGAGCATCGGATGGCACCTGGTGCAGGTGCTCGAGCCCACGGTGCCCGTCAAGCGCATGGTGTTCCACGAGATCACCCGCGAGGCCATCGAGCGTGCGCTCGAGGAGACCCGCGACATCGACACCAACCTGGTCGAGGCGCAGGAGACGCGGCGCGTGCTCGATCGACTCGTCGGCTACACGATCTCGCCGCTGCTGTGGAAGAAGATCGCGCCGCGCCTGTCGGCCGGACGCGTGCAGAGCGTCGCGGTCCGGATGCTCGTGCTGCGTGAGCAGGAACGCCTACGCTTCAGGGCAGGCAGCTACTGGGACCTCTCCGCCACCTTGGCCACGGGTGCCACGCCGTTCGGTGCACAGCTCACGCACGTCGGCAGTCTGCGCGTCGCCAGCGGTAGGGACTTCGACGAGACCACCGGGCGCCTCAAGGCCGATTTGGTCGAAGGGCGGGACGTCGTCTTGCTCGACCGCACGTCGGCCGAGGAGCTGTCACGGCGGGCTCGGGACGGTCGCTGGTGGGTCGAGAGCGTGGAGTCGCGCGACGCCACCAGGCAACCGGCGCCGCCGTTCACGACGAGCACGCTGCAGCAAGAGGCGAGCCGCAAGCTCGGGCTCGGCGCTCGCGACAGCATGCGGGTCGCGCAGGGCCTGTACGAGCGCGGCTACATCACCTACATGCGGACCGACTCGACGAGCCTGTCGAGCGAGGCCCTCCAGGCGGCGCGTGCCGCGATCACAGCCCGCTACGGCGACGAGTACCTCCCCGACGCACCCCGCACGACGACGAAGAAGGGCCGCAACGTCCAAGAGGCCCACGAGGCGATCCGGCCCGCCGGCACGGCGATGAAGACGGCCGAGGAGCACGGCCTGAAGGCGTCCGACGCGGCCCTCTACGACCTCGTGTGGAAGCGCACCGTCGCGAGCCAGATGCGCGACGCGCGGCTGCGCTTCGTGACGGCGCGCATCGCGGTGACTGGCAGCGCCGAACAGCGCGGCGGGGCAGACGAGCGTGGTGGCACCTGGGAGGCGCGCTTCCGCGCCTCGGGTCGCACCACCGTGTTCCCGGGCTTCTTCCGCGCCTACGTCGAGGGCAGCGACGACCCTGACGCCTCGCTCGACGCGCAGGAGCAGCCGCTGCCGGCCCTCGAGGAGGGTGCGGCACTCGAGGCGCGCGCCGTCGAGGCGCTCTCGCACGAGACGAAGCCGCCGGCTCGCTACACCGAGGCGTCGCTGGTCAAGCTGCTCGAACAAGAAGGCATCGGCCGCCCCAGCACCTACGCCAGCATCATCGACACCATCTTACGTCGCACGTATGCGCGAAAGCAGGGCAGCCAGCTGGTGCCCACCTTCGTCGCCTTCGCGACGAACGCACTGCTCGAGCACCAGTTCGAGGCGTTGGTCGACACCGAGTTCACCGCCCGCATGGAGGCGACGCTCGACGAGATCGCCAGCGGCAGCGTCGATCCACTTCCCTACCTGCGCGCCTTCTACGGCGGCGCGAACGGGCTCGAGTCGACGGTCGCTGCGGGCCTGGAGGCGATCGATGCGCGCGAGATCAGCACCATACGGTCGCCATCGTGGGACCCGTACGTCGTGCGCGTGGGCCGCTACGGTCCGTACGTCGCTGGGACCCTGGACGGCGAGGAGAAGACGGCCAGCCTTCCCGACGACACGGCTCCGGCCGACCTGACGCGTGAGCAACTCGAGACCTTCCTGCGCGATGGGAACGCCGCCGATCACGTGCTGGGCAGCCACCCTGACGACGGCCACGCCATGCTCTTGAAGCGCGGGCCGTACGGGCCGTACTTGCAGCTCGGCGACGGCACCGACGGGGAGCGGCCGAAGCGCGTCTCGCTGCCTCCCGGCGTCGCCCCCGAGGACGTCGACGCCGATCTCGCCCGACGCCTGCTCGACCTGCCGCGGCGGTTGGGCGAGCATCCCGAAACCGGCGAAGGCGTGGAGGCCCACATCGGCCGCTTCGGCCCCTACGTGCGGCACCAGCGGACGTTCGCGTCGATCCCCAAGGGAGCGCCGTTCGACCTGCTCACGGTCGACTTGCCCCAGGCGCTCGACCTCTTGGCGAAGAAGCGCGGTCGTAACGCCCCGCTGCGGGTGATCGGCGACCATCCCGACACGGGCGAGCCGGTCGGTTTGCACGACGGCAAGTACGGCCCGTACGTGTCGCACCAGAAGGTCAACGCGTCGCTGAAAGATGGCCAAGACCCAGACACGCTCGACCTCGACACCGCGCTCGCGCTGCTCGCCGAGCGCGAGGCAGCGAGCGGCACGAAGACCTCAGGCCGCGGCAAGCGCACGACGGCGAAGGGCCGCGCGACGCCACGTGCGAGCGCCTCGAAGCGCGGCGTCAAGAAGGCGCGCCCCACGAAGAAGAGCAAGCCTGCTGCGAAGCGGCCGAAGGCCACGACGGAGCAGCTCGAGGCTCACCTGGACGAGCTCGACGACACCACGCGTTCGGTCGTGACGCGGCTGGAGGGCATGGGTGGCCGCTCGAAGCAGGCGCTCGTGGCCGTCGCCGACGAGTTGGGGCTGGCGCAGGAGGCCGTCGAGAGCCATCGCAAGCGTGGCCTGTTCAAGCTCCGCATGGCGTTCGGCAAGGCGCGCGCAGGCGACGACGGTTGACCCTCCCAGCGGTTGAGCGGCGCTAGACTACGGCGTGCCGCGCTACACCGTCAGCGACGCTCTGGTGCTGCGTCGTTCGCCGCTTCCGAGCGGCGACGTCGTGCTCACCTTGCTGTCCGAGCACGGCAAGTGGCGTGCGGTCGCACGCAAGGGACGGCTGCCGGGTGGCAACCTCGCGCGGCTCTCGCTCTTCCACGACGTCACGGTGCAGGCCTACCGGCGCCGCGACGACGATCTAGCGGTGTTGACGCAAGTGCGCCTGAACGGGGCCCTCTCAGGCCTCACCAGGCCCGAGGCGTACCCCTACGCGCACGTCCTGGCCGAACTCACCGATGCCCTCACCGTCGATACCCACGTGGGCGAGCGGCTGCTCGCGGTCGTGGCGAGCGGCTTGCGCGGCATCGGCTCGCACGACGATCCGGAGGCGGTGGCACTCGCGTACGCCTGGCACGTGTTGGAGCTCGCGGGGTTGGCGCCGCAGGTCGGTGCGGCCGCGGCACGACCGACCACCGTGGGCGACTCGCCGTCGGCCACGGCCGGCCCTGCGCCGGCCAGGGCCGAGGCGATGGATACCGTGGCCGCGCCCGTCTGCGACCGCTGCGGCGCGCTCGCCACGCGCCTGGCCGTGGACGCCGGGCGCATGCGCTGTGACGACCACGGAGACCACGTCAGGGACGTCTGGCTCGGTGAGGACGGGGCCAGGTCGCTCGCCCTCGCCGTGCGCGGTCCGCTGCGCGCCGCCGTGCTCGCGCCCCCGGAGGACCGGAAGCGCGCGTGGCGGGCGCTCCAGGCGTACGTCCGGGAGCACGTGAGCGAGGTCCGCGCCGTGACCGCCCTCGCTCGGGAGCCCGCGTGAGCGCCTTCGACCTGGTCGTCGCGCTCGCCGTCGGCTACCTGCTCGGAGGCTTCCCGACCGCCGCGCTCATCGCGCGGGCGCGAGGACGCCGCATCTTCGACGTCGGCTCGGGGAACATGGGAGCCATGAACACCGCACGCAACCTCGGGCCGGGGCTCGGGGTCCTGGTGCTGGTCGTCGACGTCGGGAAGGGCACCCTGGCGGCGCTGGCGGGCGCCGCGATGGGCGCCGCCCTCGGCGCCGGTGGCGACGCCCGCGTCGTGCTCGCCCTGGCCGCCGGGGTGGCGGCGGTGGCTGGGCACGCCTGGTCCCCGTACGTGGGGTTCCGGGGTGGGAAGGCGCTGGCGACCGCGTTCGGCGCAGCGCTCCCGGTGACGCCCTGGGGCGCCGCCGCAGCGCTGGTCCTGCTCGTCTCGTTGCTCCTCATGTTCCGCCGCGAACCACCCGCGACGGCGATCACGCTCCCCCTCTACCCCGTGCTCACGTACCTGAGCACCATGCGCGCGACGCTCGATCAGGACCTCGCGTTCGCTGGGGCGACGGGTGCGCTCGTCGTCGCGGCGCTGATCGGTCTGAAGCACCTCGCGCTGTTCCGCGCGAAGCGTCGCGCCGCTGCAGCGGTCGGCGACGAGGCCGTCGGCGCGGACGAGCGCGCGCGCTGAGCCGCACTCGGACCGGTACGCCGCTGCCTCAGGTCCGTGCGTCGACGCGCCGGAGCAACGCCACCCCTTCGGGTCCATCGGCGTCATGGTGGTGGCGAACCAGTGCTGCAACGCGGGCGTCGCCACCAACCGCGAGGATCATGCTCGCGCCGCGCGCGGCGTGTTCACGGTGACGGCGCAACGCCTCCGAGACGGCGCGGGTCGGCGCACGCAGCGAGCCATCCGAGGCCGGCGTGTAGACATGGACGACGATGCGCTCCCAGGCCCGATAGGGGGTGTCTGCCTTGCCGACGTCGTGCAGCAGGGCGGCTCGGACGAGCGTCGGGTCGGCATCCGGCGCCAGCGCCAAGAGCGCGTGCGCGACGCGACAGGCGTGGTCGCGGTCGCGCGCATCCATGAGCCGGTAGAGGTCGTACTCGACGCGTGGCAACCACGACGCCGCGAACGCGTCGTCCGGCCGTGCGAGACCGGGGAGGAACGCCTTGGCGGTCCGCAGCGCCGCGTTCAGGTACCACGCCGGCGGCTTCACGCTGGCGAGCATACCCGCGCCGGCCGCGCCGGTCACCCACGCACGGGCGCCCCAGCCGGAACGTCCCGTACAATGGTGGGCGTGACCGTCGCCGCCTACACCCTGCGCCGCTGGATCCTCGCATGCGCGCTGCTCGCCGCCGCCCTGATCGGCGGCGGCCATGCGCAGCAGGAGACGGCCCCCGAAGCACGCATGTCCGCTCCAGAGGGTGCGGTGCTGCTGAGCGGCGACGCCCCCGCCGTCGTCGCGGACGAGGCCGTGCAGGCGTGGTTGGACCGTCCTGCGACGGCCCTCACCGACCTGTTGGGGCGCGACGCCAGCGAGGTGTGTGCGCTGCTCCCCGACCTCGTCGCAGCACCGCCGCCGCCGGAGGGGACCCGCGTCAACCTGGAGGACCGCCGCGAGCTCGAGCTCGACGACCCAGACATGCGCCGCTTCAGCTACAGCGCGGTGCGACCGGTCGACCAGCTCGATGTGGTGCAGGTCGACCTGCAGCGCGTCGACGAAGGCTGGGAGGCGGTTTCGGTGGGGTTCCGGGTCGACACGGTGGACCGCGGTTGGCTGGGCTCGCCGATCAGCGGAGGTGTGTTCGCCGGCCTGTCGCTGCTCGTGCTCGCCCTGTTGCTCAGGCCGTCGCCGCTCAGGCGCGTGCTGGCCAGCGGCACCGAGTACGTTCGCGAGCACCGTCGCCTGGTGTTCGGCACGATGGTGCTCTTGTATGGCGCCTTCGCGCTCGGCGTGTGGAGCGGCGCGGCGCTGCCGCCGGCGTGTGACGACGCGGTCTTGGCCGTGCTCGGCCAAGCCCTCGGTCAGGTCGGTGCCACCGACGCGCTGCTGTCAGGCGACCCGTTGCGCCTCGGGGTCACGATCTTCTACCAGAACTTCGGTGTGGTGACGTTGCTGCTGTTCTGGCTCGGGCTGCTGTTCGGCATACCGGCGTACCTCCTGGCGTTCCCACAGTTCTTCGCCAACGGCTTGCCCTTCGGCGTGCTGTACGACGTGACCAGCCCGGTCGCCCTGCTCGGCACGGTGCTGCTCATCGTCATCGAGCTCACCGCGTACTTCCTCGTCGTCGCCGGCGGCGGCATGCTGCTCGTGACCATCGTGCGCCAGGGGTTCGGTGCGTTCCCGCTGGCGCTTCGCAAGACCCTCGCCATGCTCACGATCGCGGGCGTCTTGCTGTTGCTCGGTGCGTGGTACGAGGTCGCGCTGATCCTGTTGGGTTGAGCGAGCCCGCGGGCGCTGCGTGTCACGAAGCGCGTAGGACCTGCCTGGCGGCCCCGGCCACGTCGAGCAGCGAGTCCGCTCCGGCGAAGGCGCTCGCGTGGGGACCGAGGGCGAGCAGTGGCACGTGTGCATGCGTATGGCGCGGGCTCGAGAGGTCCTCGAGGTTGCCGTGGTCGCTCGTGACCAAGAGGGTCACGTCGTCGCCCAGGGCGTCGCGCAGTGCGCCCAGGAACGCATCGAGGTGTGCGACGAACGCGGCCGCCTCGCCGAGGTCCTGGCGATGACCTGCCCGATCGCTGCTCCAGACGTCGAAGAAGGTGAGCGCGTGCGCTGCCGCAAGCCGTGCCAACACGCCCGCTTGGGCGTGGGTGCCGAGCAGCCCGGGGTCCACCGGCGTCTCCGCGGCGAACGCAGCGAGGCGGCGCCCATCGAGGTCGGCGGAAACGGCCCGACCCTCCGCGAACGCGACCATGTCCGCGATCGGGACGCCGGCCGCCGTGGCCGCCACCAGCGGCGCGGACGCGCGCACGCGCCGCCGGCGCCCCACCGCCCCCGCGACCGTACCGTTTGCAGCTGCACCGAGCGCGTCGCTGTAGGCACGCGGATAGGCGTTGGCGAGCACGGCGCCGCCCAGCGTGCGCGCGGTGTGGAACAGGCTGTCCTGCCCGAGGAGCGCCCGCAACGTCGGCCCTGGCCACGGTCCGTAGTGGCGCCCCATCGCAGACGCCGCGTTGTGGCCCGTCAGCAGCGTCGTCTGGCCGGTCGCCGACTGCGGCAGACCCGGTACGCCGAGGCGAGCGTCGAGGGCCGCCCTGACACGCCCGCTCTCTGCCACCGCACGCCATGCGTCCGCGTGCCAGTCGCTGCCGGCGAGCGAGCGCAGGTGGGGCCAGTCACTGGCGAAGGGATTGGACGCGGCGTCGGAGGGACCGAGACCGACCCCGTCGAGGAACACGAACAGCAGCCGCGCCACGCGCGGCGTCCCTAGGTCCCGACCCCGAGAGCCGCCTTCACACGCGCCAGCGTCGCCGCGGCGCGCTCGCGTGCTGCTGCGGCTCCGCGCGCCAGGATCGCGTCGAGCTCCGCGGGGTCGCCCATCAAGGCATCGAAGCGCTCACGGATCGGTGTCACCGTCTCCGTGACGGCCTCGAGGACCGCCTTCTTGAGGTCACCGTAGCCGCGACCGGCGAACCGCGCCTCGATCTCGGGCATCGGCTCGGCCGTCAACGCTTGCAGGATGACGAGCAGGTTGCGCACACCGGGGCTGGCGTGCTCGCTGCGGAACTCCCGCTCAGAGTCCGTCACGGCCGACATGATCGTCTTCTTCAACACGTTGGGGGAATCGAGGAGGCCGATGCCGTGCCCGGGGCGCTCCGCCATGATGCTCTTGCTCATCTTGACGGTGGGGTCGTCCATCCCCATGATGCGTGCGCCCGCCGTCGGAATCACGGCCTTGGGCAGCACGAAGGTGTCTCCGAACAGGCGGTTGAAGCGCGTGGCGATGTCGCGCGTCAGTTCGACGTGTTGGACCTGGTCCTCGCCCACCGGTACCTCGTCGGTGTCGTAGAGCAGGATGTCGGCGGCCTGCAGCACCGGGTAGGTGAGGAGCCCGGTCCCGACCGACTCGCGGCCCTCGGACTTCGACTTGAACTGGGTCATGCGGTAGAGCCAACCGAGCGGGGTGGTGCACGTGAGGAGCCAGCTGCACTCGGCGTGCTCCGGCACGTGCGACTGCACGAACACCACGTTGCGTTCCGGGTCGAGCCCGCACGCGAAGTAGAGCGCGGCGACCGCACGCGAACGGTGGCGCAACAGGTGCGGATCGATGGCCTCGGGCACCGTGAGCACGTGCAGGTCGACGACGCAGAACAGCGCGTCCTGCTCGTCCTGGCGTGCCACCCACTGCCGCAGCGCACCCAGGTAGTTGCCGAGGTGCAGGGCGTCGGTCGGTTGCATGCCGGACAGCACGCGCGGCCGTGCAGGCGTGTCGGGGACGGATACGGTCATGCCGCGGAGTCTACCGCGGGAGGGGGCGCAGGACGCGCAGGCTGGTGCCGTCCAAGGCGACGTCGCCGCTGCCCCCTTCGCCGCCGAGGAGGTCTTCGAAGCCGCCCGCCGGCAGGCCCAACGTGCCGGCGTCCACGGTCGCCGCCCCCGCGCCGAGGTTCGCCACCACCAGGACGCGTTCACCTTCGTACGACCGCCAGACCGCGAGGAGCGAGCTCGGCAGCCCCTCGACGACCTGGAGATCGCCGTCGGCGAGGGCGTCAGACGCGGAGCGCAGTGCGACGAGGCGCACGTACCACTGCAGCAGCGAGTCGGGGTCGGCGCGCTGTGCTGCGACGCTGATGGTGGGATCGGTCGTCGATGGCGCTCGCCACGGCGGCGCGGCGCTGAAGCCACCGGACTCGTCGGCGCTCCAGCGCATGGGCGTGCGCTTGTCGGGATCGATCTCGCTCGGCCCGTTGGGCAGACCGATCTCCTCGCCGTAGTACAGGAACGGCGTTCCGGGAAGGGTCAGCAGCAGCGCGGCGGCGAGGCGGATGCGCGCGCTGTCGCGCCGCAGCGGGCTGAGCGCGGTGGCGGGACGGGTGTGGTCGTGGTTCGCGAGGAAGGTGCCGCGCCAGGCGCCCGCCGGGTAAGCGTCTTCGTCCTGCTGGAGTTGGGCGCGCAGGCCGATGGCGCTGCGGCTCTGGACGGCTGCGTTCAGTTCCCGCCACAGCGGGTAGTTGAACGACATGTCGAGACCGGCATCGCGGTGGTAGCCGGCGATGGCAGGCGTGGACGTCCACGTCTCGCCCACGATGAACGCACCCGGATGACGCGCGCGCAGAGCGGCGTTGAAGTCACGCACCCAGGCCAGGTTCTCGGGCGTGTTGGCGATGACCCCGTCGTCGCTCTCGATCACGTGCTGGATCGCGTCGACCCGGAAGCCGTCGACGCCGAGGTCGAGCCAGAAGGCAGCGATGTCGAGCATGGCTTCGGTCACGGCTGGATTGCGGTAGTTCAGGTCCGGCATTCCCCCCTCGAAGAGCCCGAGGTAGTAGGTGCCGTCGCCCGCGGCGTGCCATGCCGGCCCACCGCCGGTGCCGCGCCACGGCAACCGCTCGTCCGACCAGACGTACATCGCCCGGTACTCGGGGTCGCCCGCCACCGCTCGCTGGAACCAGGGGTGAGCGCTCGACGTGTGGTTCACGACCAGATCGAGCACGACGCGCAGGCCGCGTGAGTGAGCGGCATCGACGAAGACGAGGAAGTCCGCCATGCTGCCGTAGTCGGGGTTGATCGCGCGGTAGTCGGTGACGTCGTACCCGTGGTAGGTGGGGCTGGGATGGATCGGCATCAACCACACGCCGGTGGCGCCCAGCGAGACCACGTGGTCGAGGCGCGAGGTCAGGCCGCGCAGGTCGCCGATGCCGTCGCCGCTGGTGTCGGCGAAGCTGCGCACGAACACCTCGTAGTACCCCCCGGCGCTCGGATCGGTCGGCCAGCGCTGCTCGGGGGGCGGCGCCGTCCAGCCGCCCTCGCGAGCAGCGAGCGGTGGTGCGGCGTGCGTCGCGCCGAGCGCGGCGCCGAGCGCGACGACCAGCGCCACCACGAGCGCGACGAGGCGACGGGTGTCGGCGCGAAGACGCAGCGTCACGGCCCCTCCTCCTCACGCTCGATCGGTCCGCCTGGCCAGCGCCGATCGACCCACGCCAGCGGGGCCGTCGGGACCCCGTCGACGCGCATCTCCCAATGCAGGTGTGGCCCAGTCGAGAGACCGGTGCTGCCCACGAAACCGATCACCTGGCCGCGCTTCACGACGTCGCCCTCGGCGACGGCGAGGGCGGACTGGTGGAAGTAGAGGCTGGTGACGCCGAAGCCGTGGTCCAGGACCACGAGGCCCCCCTTGATCGGGTACATGCCGGCGACGCGCACCACGCCGTCGTTGGTGGCGTGGATGGGCGTGCCGGTCGGGGCGGCGATGTCGGTCCCGAGGTGGAAACTGACGGGCCCACCGGGCGCATAGCGCCGCGGCAGGCCGAAGGCGGACGTGGCTCGGCCCTCGAGTGGGAGCACGAACGTCCGAGCCCAACGCGGTTCGGGCCCGACCGCAGCGAAGGCGCGCTCCAGCGTCTCGGCCTCGAGTTCGCGCCCAGCCGGCGTGATGACCGCGAGGGTGCTGGCCGCAACGTTGAGCTCCTGAACGGGGTGCGGGTTGGCCTCGATCGTGACCACGCCGAGCACCTCGTGTTCGTCGCCGAAGGCGTCGATCACGACCCCGCGCACCGTGCGGACGCCGGGATCGGTCTGGAGGGGCACGGGGACCAGGACCGTCAACTCGTCGTGGCGGAGGAGGCCCGAGAGGCGCCGTCCGTCGAGTTCGAGGAAGGCGTCGACGACCTCGAGCATCGGCACGCGGGCCGGGTCGCCGCGCCAGGCGAGCCGCAGCGTCAGCGCGTCGCCGACGGTCAGCGTATCGGTGGAGGTGAGGCGCGGTGCGGGTGGCCAGGCCGCCCGGATCCTGCGGTCCTCGCGAGCCACGCGACCCGCGGCGTCCTCGGCCTCGACCTCGAGATCCCACGTTCCGGCCTCCGCCAGGAGCGACACGCGCAGGTCCTGCGTGACCTCCTCGATCGTCGTGTCGGCGTAGCGCACCCGCACCGTGGCAGGCACGTCGACGGACACGAAGACGTCGAGCGGGCGACCGGCCACGGCGTCGTCGGGGGCCTCCAGGTAGATGCGCGGAGGCTCGCCGGGTGGCGCCGCCGAGCCCAGGACGAAGCCCAGCGCCACGCTCAGGATCGCTCCAACCACGATCAACGGCAGCATGCGAGGCCAACGGTTGGCTCGCTCGGTGCCGGGCACCGGCGGCGCGCTCACCTCACGGCTCGCTCTCACCGGATCGCAGGCTCGTCACGAAGGGCAGGTTGCGGTAGCGGTGATCGATGTCGAGACCGTATCCGTACACGTACGCGTCCTCGATCTCGAAGCCGAGGTAGTGGACCGGTACCTCGACCAGGCGACGCGACGGCTTCGACAGGAGCGACGCGACGCGCACGGAGCGCGGGCCGCGGCCCTGCAGGTAACCGAGCAGGTACTGCATCGTGAGTCCGGTGTCGACGATGTCCTCGACCAGCAGCACGTGCTTCCCCTTGAGCGACTGATCGAGGTCCTTGACGAGCCTGACCTCGCCCGACGACTCGGTGCGCGAGCCGTAACTCGACACCGACAAGAAGTCGACGGTCAGCGGCAGCGCGATCGCCCGAACCAGGTCGGACATGAACGGGAACGCCCCGTTCAGGACGCAGACGACGTGCAGCGGCTCGGAGCCGTAATCGGCGGTGATCCGGGCCCCGAGTTCGCGCACGCGCGTGTCGAGCGCGTCGCGGCTGATCTGGACGGGTCCTGGACCTGGGGTGAGGTAGCGCTCGCTCATCAAGAGTGTCTCCGGCGCGCGCCGGTTCGACGGGCCTCGGCACGGCCCGGGTCGCGACCGGCGACGTCCCGAGTATACCGGAGCCGCTCCACCTCCTCGGCGCCGAGTTCGCGCCACGCACCGGCTGGCAGGTCGCCGAGCGGCAGCGAACCGACATGCGTTCGCAACAGCCGTTCGACCGGCGCACCGACCGCGGCGAACATCCGTCGCACCTGGCGCTTCCTGCCCTCGCGCAGCACGAGCATGGCGCCGCCCGCGACCGGCCGGACCGCATCGGCGCGCGCCCAACCGTCGTCGAGCAGCACGCCGTCTCGCAGGCGGGCCAGCGCCTCGGCGTCGGGCGTGCCAGCGAGGCACCACACCCGGTACGTCTTGGCGTGACCGTAGCGCGGGTGGGTGAGGCGCAGCGTCAACGCTCCATCGGTGGTCAGGAGGAGCAGACCCTCGCTGTCGAGATCGAGGCGGCCGACCGGGTGCATCCCCGCGACCGGCGGCAACAGGTCGAACACCGTCCGGCGTCCGCGTTCGTCGGCGGCGCTCGTCACGACGCCACGCGGCTTGTGGAGGGCGAACGTCCGGTGGTCGGCAGCCGGTTCGACGACCCGGCCGTCGACCCGCAGCTCGTCACCGGGGGCGACGCGGTCGCCGAGCACCGCACGGCGGCCACCGATCGTCACGCGTCCGGCCGCGATCAACGCCTCGGCCCCACGACGGCTCGCGACGCCGGCCCGCGCCAACACCTTCTGCACCCTCACGCCAGGCGTCACTCGCTCAGGATACCGGTCGATCGCGTCGGAGACGACGAGGTGCCCGTGGTAGCGTCGCCCACATGCTGCACCCCCTGCATGAGCGCTACGCAGACCTGCTCGTCGGTTACTGCACGTCCGTCCGCGAAGGCGACGTCGTCAGCATCAACGTCGAGAGCGAGGCGCTGCCGATGGCGCGGGCGCTCACGACCGCCGTGCTGCGCGCCGGCGCCCGGCCACTGCTTCGCATCACGTACCCGCAGTACGAGGCCGATCTCGTCACCCTCGCCAGCGACGCCTACCTCGCGGCGGAGCCGGTCGTCGAACTCGAGGAGATCCGCCGCACCGACGCCTTCATCCGCGTCGCCGCACCACACGACCTGCGCGCCATGCAGGGCGTGGACAAGTCACGCATCGCCCGCCTCGCCAAGCACCGCGAGAGCGTCCAAGAGCACCGCATTGACCACACCCGCTGGGTGGGCACGCTCTACCCCACCGTCGCCGGCGCCGTGTCGGCAGGCATGGGCCTCGACGAGTTCGAGGCCTTCGTGTTCGGCGCGATGTATCTCGACGACGCCGATCCCGTCGCCCGCTGGAGCGAGCTTCGCGACCTTCAGGCGACGCTGATCGAACGCCTGGCCCGGGCGCGGACGCTCCGCATCGTCAAGGACAACACCGACATCACGCTTTCCGTGGCGGGGCGGTCGTGGGTCAACTCGGACGGGAAGCGCAACATGCCCTCGGGCGAGGTCTTCACGGGACCCATCGAGGACAGTGCAGAGGGCGTCGTGCGCTTCGACGTGCCGAGCAGCGTCAGCGGGACGGTGGTCAGCGGCGTGCAGCTGCGCTTCGAGCGCGGTGTGGTGGTGGAGGCCTCCGCCGAACAGGGTGAGGACCTGCTGTTGGCGCAGCTCGACGTCGACGCAGGCGCACGGCGCTTGGGCGAGGTCGGGATCGGCACCAACGCCAAGATCCAGCGCGCGATCATGAGCACGCTGTTCGACGAGAAGATCGGAGGCACGGTGCACCTCGCGCTCGGTCGCTCGTACGTCGAGACGGGCGGTGTGAACACCAGCAGCCTGCACTGGGACCTCATCACCGACCTTCGCCAGGGCGGGCGGATCGAGCTCGACGGCGAACCCTTCCAGGTCGACGGCCGGTTCGTCTGACGCGCCTCGGGACTTGCGCCGGATCGGTGCCGGGCGCTACACTCTGTTCTTGTCGCTCACGACCACGCCCAGCGCCGCACGGCGCCGTGTGGTCTGGGGTCCGGGTCCTGTCTGGACGCTGTGAGCGCGCCGCGCCGAAGTGGCGGAATTGGTAGACGCGCACGATTCAGGGTCGTGTGTCCGCGAGGACGTGTGGGTTCAAGTCCCACCTTCGGCACCAACCGAGAGGCCCCGGAAGCGTCGCTTCCGGGGCCTTCCGTTCGTAGCGATGCGCTACCGCGCGCTCACGCCTCGGCCGGAGCCTCGAGGTACGACAACGCTCCCAAGTCGCTCAGCGCATCCGCCACCTCGCCGAGGAGGGCGAGGCGATTGCCTCTGACCTCGGCGTCGTCGACCATCACCATCACGCCCTCGAAGAAGGCGTCGAGCGGCGTCTTGAGGCGCACGACTTCGGCGACAGCCGCGTCGAGGCCGTGCAGTTCCGCTCCGGGTCCGTGGCCCAGATCCCACGGCGCGAGTTGCTTGCGAACACCCGCCATCAGCCGCTCGACGCCGCGCCGCGCCTCCGGGAGCGCGTCGTGTAGCGGCCCCTCGACGGGGTCACGGAAGAGCCCGGGCTTGACTCGTGCTGCGCCGCCGGTCTGCTTGGCCAAATTGGCGGCGCGCTTGTGGAGGGTGAGGAGGTCGGAGAACCCGGGCACTGCCACGAGGCCCTGGAGGAGATGCGCGCGCCTGGCGGCGCCGATGACCGAGCGCGAGCCGTGCACGGCGGCGCGGACCACCATCGGTGCGATCCCCTCCTCGGCGAGCAGGCCGGCGACGCGGTCCCAGAGGTAGCGCTCGACGTCGGCGAGGACGTCGTCCTCGACCACTGGCGCGGAGTACGAACTGGCCACCGCCTGGAGCACCTTCGGTAGCGGGACACGCCACCCCTGTGCCGTCAGGGTACGAAGCGCGCCGAGCGCTGCGCGGCGCACGCCGAAGGGATCGGCCGAGCCGCTCGGACGTCGTCCGATCGCGAAGAACCCCGTCACCGTGTCGAGCCTGTCGGCGATGGACAGCAGGGCCCCGACCCGGCTCGCGGCGAGCGCGCCGCTCGGACCGCGCGGCAAGACCCCGTCCTCCAGTGCGATCGCGACCGCCTCGGGCAAGCCCTCCGCACGCGCGTAGGCACAGCCCATCGTGCCTTCGAGTTCGGGGAGCTCGTACACCATCTGCGTCGCCAGGTCCGCGCGGAAGAGCGGCAGCGCCTGCTTGAGCACCGCGGCCTCCTCCTTGCTGACGCCGAGCAGCTCGGCGAGCCGGCGCGTCGCCTTCGCCACCCGCGCGACCTTGTCGGCCATCGATCCGAGCTCCTTGTGGAACGCGATGCCGGCCAACGCCCAGGCATGCTGTGCCAGCGTGGCGCGCCGATCGGCGTCCCAGAAGAAGCGCGCGTCGTCGAGCCGTCCGCGCAGCACCTGCTCGTACCCAGCGCGCACCACCGTGTCGTCGGAAACACGATTGTTCGAGACCGCGACGAACGAAGCCGCGAGGCTGCCACCCTGCTCGCGGGTCGGGAAGAAGCGTTGGTGGTGGATCATCACCGTCGCGAGCACGGCCTCCGGCAGGTCGAGGAAACGCGCGTCGAACGAGCCGAGGATCGCGCTGGGCGACTCGACCAGGTCGGTGACCTCTTCTTCGAGCGCGTGGTCGCGCTCGAGCAGGAGCCCCGCCGTCGCGGCCGCCGACTCGGCGGACGCGATCACGGAGGCCTTGCGCTCGCTGCGGTCCGCGCTGACCGAGGCGCGATCAAGCGCGTCCGGGTAGTCGCCGGCGTGGGCGAGCTCGACCGGTCCTTCGTGCAAGAAGCGATGGCCGCGGCTGGTGCGCCCCGCCTCGATGCCCGCGAAGCGCACCGGGACGACGGCGTCGTCGAGCAGCGCGACCAGCCACGCCAGCGGCCGGACGAAGGCGACGTCGCCATCGCCCCAGCGCATCTTGCGTGGCGCGGGGAGGTCGTCGATCACGCCGGCGAGCAGCGGTGGCAGCAGCTCCGCGGCGGGATCGCCTCCGAGCTCGCGGCGGGCGAAGACGTACCGACCCTTGTCGGTCTCCTCGACCAGCAGGTCGGCCGGATCGACGCCGCTCGCGCGTGCGAAGCCGATCGCCGCCTTGGTGGGCCTGCCGTTCGCGTCGAAGGCGGCACTTTCGGCTGGCCCGCGCCGGACGTCTGGGCGGCGCTCGCTGAACGCTGCCAGGTCGTCGACCAGCACGGCCAAGCGCCGGGGCGTCGAGAAGCGGCGGATCGCGCCGTGAGCGAGCCCGGCACCACCGAGGCGCGCCGACACGATGCCGACGATCGCGTCGTCCGCGTGTCGCACGAACCAGCTCGGCAGCTCCTCGGTCCCGATCTCGAAGAGCAGCGTGGCCATCAGGCGACCTCGGCCGGCGCAGCGGCAGCGCGCGCTGACAGGTAGGCGCGAGCGCAGGCCTCGGTCAGGCGCCGCACCCGTTGCACGAAGCCCTGACGCTCGGTGTGCGAGAGCACCCCGCGGGCATCGAGCAGGTTGAAGGCATGCGAACAGCGCAGGGCGAACTCGTAGGCGGGGTGGACGAGGTCCAGCCCGAGGAGGCGCTGCGTCTCGGCCTCGAAGCGATCGAAGAGCAGGCGCTGCAGGTCGGCGTCGACGTGGTCGAAGTTGTACGCGCAGTGCTGGCGCTCGAAGTCGGCGCGCATGTCGCCGAGCGTCACGCCCGGCGCGACCTCGACGTCGAACGCGTGCTCTACCCCTTGGAGGTACATCGCGAGGCGCTCGAGGCCGTACGTGAGCTCGACCGAGACCGGAGCGCAGTCGATCCCACCGATCTGTTGGAAGTACGTGAACTGCGTGATCTCCATGCCGTCCATCCACACCTCCCAACCCAGGCCCCAGGCACCGAGGGTCGGCGACTCCCAGTTGTCCTCGACGAAGCGGATGTCGTGAGCCAGCGGGTCGATGCCGAGGTGGTAGAGCGAGGCGAGGTAGGTGTCTTGCACGTCGGATGGCGACGGCTTGAGCACCACCTGGTACTGGTAGTAGTACTGGAAGCGGTACGGGTTCTGGCCGTAGCGGCCGTCGGCCGGGCGTCGGCTCGGTGCGATGCCCGCGACGCGCCATGGTTCTGGACCGAGGGCGCGCAGGAACGTCGTCGGGTAGAAGGTGCCGGCGCCGACTTCGGTGTCGTGCGGGGGGGCGATGACACAACCCCGGTCGGCCCAGAACCGGTCGAGCGCCATCGTCATCTCTTGGAATCGCATGATGGTTCCTCCGCGCGCGCGCTGGGTGAGGCGTGCATGAACACGTGCTGAACGAGATTGTTACGCATGTCCTACCCTCACCACCGTCGACCGCGTACTATAGCACCATGCGGCCGATCACCACAAAGCCCGTTCCAGACGGCGTTCACGCCCACCCACACGGGCCTTTCGGTGCGTTCGAGCCTGGCCGTCACCCCTCCAAGGCCGCGCCGTGAACCGGTACGACGATCGCGCCCGCCTCGTGTTCCACTTCGCTCGCGAGGAGGGCTCGAAGCTCGGTCACGCCATGATCGGGCCAGAGCACCTGCTGCTTGGCCTGATGCGGGAGGGTGGCAACGCCTCGAAGGCGCTCGGCGAGTTCGGGGCGACGCTCGAGGGCTTCCGGCGCCAGGTCGAGGAGATGGTCGGTCGTGGCGACGGCCTCCCCCGCAACGAGACGGCCGCCATCACGCCGCGCGCTCGGCGCGTGATGGAGTTGGCCGGCAGCGAGGCGCGCAGCCTCGGCAGCAACGTGATCGCGACGGAGCACATCCTGCTCGGCATCATCAGGGAGGGCGACGGTGTCGCCTACCGCATCCTGCAACAGCTCACCCGCGACGTCGACACGGTCCGCTGGCGCATCCTGGCGGCGAGCGATCCGAAGCAGCAGCCGGAGACCGTCAACACGCCCTTCCTCGACGAGTACGCGCGCGACCTCACGAAGGAGGCGCGCGAGGGCAAGCTCGACCCGGTGATCGGACGCACCGAGGAGATCCGTCGGGTGATCCAGATCCTGTCGCGCCGCACCAAGAACAACCCGGTGCTGATCGGCGAGCCGGGGGTTGGCAAGACAGCGATCGTCGAGGGCCTCGCGCAGGCGATCGTCGAGGGGCGCGTTCCGCCGAACCTCGAGGACGTGCGGGTGCTGTCGATCGACTTGTCGAACATCGTGGCCGGCACGAAGTACCGGGGCGAGTTCGAGGAGAGATTGCGCCAGGTGATCGAGGAGCTGCGTTCGGCCAAGGTCGTGGCGTTCATCGACGAGCTGCACACGCTCGTGGGTGCGGGCGGTGCGGAGGGGACGCTCGACGCGGCCAACATCCTCAAGCCGCCGCTGTCGCGCGGCGAGGTGCAGGTGATCGGCGCCACCACCACGGGCGAGTACCACCGTTACATCGAGAAGGACGCCGCGTTGGAACGGCGCTTCCAGCCGGTGATCGTGCTCGAACCCTCGCCCGAGGAGTCGCTCGAGATCCTCCACGGCCTGCGCGAGAAGTACGAGGCGCACCACGGCGTGGTGATCCCCGAGACGATCCTCGAGTTGTCGGTGCGCTTCGGCGAGCGGAGCCTGCCGGGCCGCAACTTCCCGGACAAGGCGATCGACCTGATCGACGAGGCGGCGTCGCGCACCAGGCTCAACAAGTCGCTCGGCTTCCCCGTCCTGGAGGGCGCGGATGGCACCCCGATCGTGTCGCGTGAGGACGTCGAGGCGGTGGTGAACTCTTGGGGTGGCGTGTACGTCGACGATCAGGACGCGGAGAAGCTCGCGAACATCGAGGAGAACCTGCGTCGCGTCGTCGTGGGCCAGGACAAGGCGATCCGCGCGCTCGGCGCGGCGCTGCGGCGGGCCCGCGTCGGTCTCGGTGGCCGGACCCGGGTCTCGGCCTCGTTCTTGTTCGTGGGCCCATCGGGCGTGGGCAAGACCTTCCTGGCGAAGCAGTTGGCACTCGAGCTCTTCGGGAGCGAGCGCTCCTTGGTCCGCCTCGACATGTCGGAGTTCCAGGAGGCGCACACGATCAGCAAGCTGATCGGTGCCCCGCCCGGCTACGTCGGTCACGAGCAGGGCGGCCGGTTGACCGAAGCGGTGCGCCGCCAGCCGTTCACGGTGGTGCTGCTCGACGAGATCGAGAAGGCCCACCCCGACATCTACAACACGTTCCTGCAAGTGCTCGACGACGGACGCCTCACCGACGGCCTGGGTCGCACGGTCGACTTCCGGCGCGTGATCCTGATCATGACCTCGAACACGGGCTTCAACCGCGGTGCCGGTGTGGGCTTCCAGGGCACCGAACAGCGCGACGTCGACGCGCCGCTCAAGACGATCTTCTCGCCCGAGTTCCTCGACCGCCTCGACGAGGTGGTCGCGTTCGAACGCTTCGACAAGCGCGCCATCGTCCACATCACCAACGCGATGCTCGACGACATCCGCTCGGAGCTCGCGACGCGCGACGTCGAGGTCAGATTCGGTCCCGAGGTCGCCGGGTTCCTCGTCGACCGGCTCCCGGCCGGCGAGAGCGCTCGTCCGCTGCGCACCGTGTTGCGTGAGCACATCGAGGACCCGCTCTCGCTCGAGTTGCTCGAGCGTGGGAGCGAGGACCCGATCCTGGTGACGGTCGACGGCGGTCGCGTCGTGTTCGCCAGGCCCGTGCCAATCGTCTGACGCAGGCCGTCTGGATGACGCTATGCTGACGCGCATGACTGACGGTGCGGAGGTCCCTCCGGAGTGGTGGTCGCGATGGCGAAACTGATCAGGTCGTACGTGTGTACGGCCTGTGGCGCTCGGTCACCCGGACCGCTGGGACGCTGCCCGCGCTGTGCGGCTTGGGGGACGATCGACCTGGAACGCGAGGCCGCCGCGGCGCCCAGGCCGACCCGGGAGCGTGCGCTGCGCCAGCTCGTGCTCGACGACGTCGACGCGCTCGCCCTGGAGCGCGTGTCGAGCGGCATGCCAGAGGTCGACCGTGTGCTGGGTGGCGGTTGGGTGGCGGGCAGCGCGCTGCTCCTTGCCGGTGAGCCGGGCGTCGGCAAGTCGACGTTGTTGCTCCAACTCGCTGACGCCGCCGCGCTGGCGGGCCGCACGACGCTGTACGTCGCGGGCGAGGAGTCGCCTGGGCAGGTAAAGTTGCGCGCCGGTCGGCTCGGGGTCGCGGGGCGACTCGCGGTGACACGCGAGACGGATGCGGCCACGCTCGCCGCCCACCTGCGCGCTGCGGCGCCCGATCTGGCGATCGTCGACTCGATCCAGACGCTCACCAGCGAGGACGGGGCGGCGCCTGGTTCGCCGAGCCAAGTGCGCGACGCGACGGCGCTGTTGACGCTCGCCGCCAAGGAGGCCGGCACGACGCTGGTCTTGATCGGCCACGTGACCAAGCAGGGCTCCATCGCCGGACCGAAGGTGATCGAACACGTGGTGGACGCCACGTTCGCCTTGGAGTCTGCCGCCGGCCTGCGCGTCTTGCGCTCGCTCAAGAACCGTTTCGGCCCCACTGGCGAAGTCGGCGTGTTCGAGATGGCGACGACTGGACTCGTCGCGGTGGCCAACCCGAGCGCCGCCTTCTTGGCAGAGCGTCCGCTCGGAGTGCCTGGTTCGGTCGTGGCCGCCGTCCTGGAAGGGCAGCGGGCCTTGCTCGTCGAGGTTCAGGCGCTCGCCTCCAAGAGCCCCTATGCCAGCCCGAGACGCGTCGTGCAGGGGCTCGATGGACGTCGAGTCGACGTCGTGCTGGCGGTCCTCGAGCGGCGGCTCGGACTACCGCTCGAAGGCCTGGACGTGTTCGTCAACGTCGCTGGCGGGTTGCGTGTCACCGATCCCGGCGCCGACTTGCCGCTCGCGGCCGCCGTCGTCTCGGCGGTCACCAACCGCGCGGTGCCCGAAGGCTACGCGCTCGTAGGCGAGGTCGGCCTGGCCGGCGAGCTGCGGCAGGTGGCGCAGCTCGAGCGTCGGGCGCGTGAGGCGGAGCGCGCCGAGCACCCTCACCTGGTCGCGCCGCCGCAGCGCGGGGCGTCGGTCGGCTCGGGTCACATCGCCGTCACCACGGTGCGCGCAGCGCTCGACGCACTCTGGGGCCAGGCATGAAGAGCATGAAGAGCGCCCCCGAGCGTCACGCCGACACGTCGTCCGGTCGCTCCTCGTCGCTGGCCAGCGTCATCATCCGGGTCCCCCTGGCCGCGGTGGGGGCCGTGCTCGGCCTCGGTTGGGGGAGCTGGTGGCTCGACCTGGGCTGGTTGACCGGCCCGAACACGCTGCTCTACATGAGCATCGTGGGCCTGCTGATCGGTTACCTGGTGAGCGGGCGGATCTCGGAGCGTTGGAGCCACCATCTCGAAGGCTGGCTGCAACGTATCGGCGACCTCCCTCCCGACGTCGTGCTCGCGGGCGGCACCGGCGCCACGGTGGCGCTGCTGATCACGGTGCTCCTCAACACCGTGCTCGCCGCGGTGCCGGGGTTCACATGGTACTGGTCGCTGCTGATCGCCTTCTTGCTGGTGACCGCTTCGTCGTGGTTCTTCATCGAGAACCGTCGCTTCGTGGGCCTCGGGCGCGTCCTCCTGCCGTCGGCATCGACGTCCCACCGCTTCGGTCGCGACAAGGTCGTCGACACGTCCGCGATCATCGACGGACGGCTGGTGGACGTGGTGGAGGCGAACTTCATCGACGGTCGCCTGCTGGTTCCCCAGTTCGTGCTGGCCGAGTTGCAGCGCATCGCCGATGCCGACGATCCGCTGCGCCGTCAGCGCGGGCGCCGCGGCCTCGAGGTCCTGGACCGCCTGGTCCAACAGTCGAGCGTGCCCACCGAGGTCGTGCAGGACGACCCCGGATCGGGCGCCGTCGACGATCGCCTGATCCGGCTGTGCCTCCAGCGTCCCGCCGACCTCGTCACCACGGACTTCAACTTGAACCGTGTCGCCGCGTTGCAGGGTGTGCGCGTCTTGAACCTGCACCAGCTCGCCAACGCGGTCAAGGCCGCGTTCTTGCCGGGTGAGCGGCTCTCGCTCACGGTGGCCAAGCCCGGGCGCGAGGCGGGCCAGGGCCTGGCGTACCTCGAGGACGGCACGATGGTCGTGATCGAGGACGCCGCGGAGCTCGTTGGGCGCACGGTCGAGGTCCAGGTGACGAGCAGCCTCCAGACGAACATGGGCCGCATGATCTTCGCTCGGCCGAACGGAGCGCGCGGTGAGGGTTCGGAGTCGGCACGGGAGGCACGTGCGGCCGACGCTTGACGCCTCGGCGGGCGGCGCGTACGCTGCCTGCGGCCCTGGCTGCGGGCGAGTCCGATTCGAGGGGCCTTAGCTCAGCTGGGAGAGCGCTCGCTTTGCAAGCGAGAGGTCGCGGGTTCGAATCCCGCAGGCTCCACCATCTGCACGACGCCCGGCCTCGGGCACGTAGGAAAGGCCCGGACGCCTCGGCATCCGGGCCTTTCCTACGCCGTGTCACCTGACACGCGTGTCGTCATTCCTCCGACACGACCCGGGACATTCGTCCCGCAGGCGGTGGTCAAAACGCTATGCTACAGTGCGCGCTATGCCACAGGCCACGAAAGTCCGCGCAGGACGGCATGGCTGAGTCAACTGCGCGATTCCTGCAACCCGAGGAGGTCGCCCTGTACAGCCTCGTCGAGTGCGCCGCGAGACGCGGCGCCGCCACCGCTCAGCGCCCAGGGCGCGCCGTATCCCATCCCGCCGAGGTCACCGTCTGATGCCGCAGTATTTTCCGCCCAACACCAACGCGTTCGTCCGCTGGGCGCTGCTCGGTGGCGGTGCGTTCATGGTCGCGCTGATCGTCGCGCTGCCCATCTACGCTCGCACGATGAACAACGCAGTGGGGGTGCCCGTCGAGCAACCTGTTGCCTTCGCGCACAACCTGCACGTGACGCAGCTCGGCCTCGACTGCCGCTACTGCCACACCTCCGTCGAGGTGGCGGCCTCCGCGAACGTTCCGGCCAGCGAGACGTGCATGACCTGCCACTCGCAGATCCGGGTCGGATCACCGGAGCTCGCCGCGCTGTGGACGTCGTGGGAGGCCGATGCGCCGCTCGAGTGGAACCGCGTCCACGACCTGCCCGAGTACGCGTACTTCAACCACAGCGCCCACATCACCAACGGTGTCGGCTGCAGCACCTGCCACGGGCGCGTCGACCAGATGGAGGGCATCTGGAAGAACGAACCCCTGACCATGGGTTGGTGCATGGAGTGCCACCGTGCCCCCGAACGATTCGTGCGACCCCGGAGCGAGGTCTTCAACATGGCGTACCAGCCACCCAGCGACCAACTGACCCTCGGCCGCGAGCTGGTCGCCGCCTACCACATCGACACCGAGCTGCTCATCTCATGCTCGACCTGCCACCGATGAACGAGACACCGAACACAGCACCCGACGACAGCGCCGTCGATCCCCTCGTACGGGGCGAACGGCTCGACCTCGAGACCATCCGCGCGCGCCTCGAAGGCGAACGTGGCGACGGCTTCTGGCGCAGCCTCGACGAGATCGCCGAGACCACCGAGTTCGTCGAGTTCATGCGCAAAGAGTTCCCCCGCCAGGCGGCGCCGCTCGAGAGCGCGCTCGACCGTCGCTCGTTCCTGAAGCTGCTCGGCGCCTCGATGGCGCTCGCCGGCCTCTCAGCCTGTGCTCGGCCGCCCGCACCGCGCGAGACGATCGTGCCCTACGTGCGTCAGCCGGAGGACGTCGTCCCGGGCCGCCCCCTCTACTTCGCCACCGCGATCAGCGAGGGCGGTTACGCCGAGGGCGTCCTGGCCGAAAGCCATCAGGGCCGGCCCACGCGCGTCGAGGGGAACCCGGACCACCCGGCCAGCCTCGGCGCCGCCGCGCCGGCGGTGTCGGCCACGGTCCTGTCGCTCTACGATCCGGATCGCTCGCAGGGCGTCAGCCAGAGCGGCAACGCACGCTCCTGGTCGCAGTACGTCACCGCGCTTCGCGACGCCCTCGAAGCCTCGGGTGACGGCTCCGGCGTTCGCGTCCTGACCGAGAACGTCACGTCGCCGACCGTGGGCGACGCCCTGCGCCGCTTGCTCGAGGCCCATCCCGAGGCCCGCTGGCACCAGTGGGACGCTTTGCGCCCAGACGCGCCCGTGGCCGGCGCTCGCCTCGCCTTCGGCGAGGACGTCGCTCCCGTCTTCGATCTCGGCAACGCCGACGTGGTCGTCTCGTTCGACGCCGACTTCACGAACCGAGGACCTGGTCGACTGCGCTATGCGCGCGACCTCGCACGCCGCCGCCGGGTCCGCTCGGCCGACGACGACATGAACCGCCTCTGGCTCGTCGAGAGCCATCCGACGCCCACCGGGTCGATCGCCGATCACCGCCTGCCGCTCGCACCGGCCGACATCGCAGCGCTCGCGGCCTGGGTGGCGACGGAGCTCGGCGTGACGGGCGCACCCACCGCCTCGCTGCCAGAGCGCGTGCCGCGCCCCTGGGCCGACGCCCTCATCGACGACCTGCGCTCGAACGCAGGTCGGTCGCTCGTGCTCGCCGGCCCTGAACAGGCGCCGGTCGTGCACGCACTGACCCACGCGATCAACGACCTCCTCGGCAACGTCGGCACCACCGTTCGTTACATCGCGTCGCCAGAGGCCAGGCCGGAACTCCACGCTGCCTCGTTGCGCGCGCTCACCGACGCGATGCACGCCGGTACCGTCGACGTGCTCGTCGTGATCGGCGCGAACCCCGCCTACACGGCGCCGGCAGCGCTGCGCTTCGACGAGGCGATGGGTCGCGTCGCGACCTCGTTCCACCTCGGTCAGGGCTTCGACGAGACGGCAGCGCTCGCGACGTGGCACGCTCCACAGGCCCACGTCCTCGAGACCTGGGGTGACGTGCGCGCGTTCGACGGCAGCGTGACCATCACGCAGCCGCTGTTCAGCCCCTTCTACGGGGGGCGGAGCGAGCTCGAGCTGCTCGCGGGAGCGCTCGGCGACGAGGGAGGCAGCGCGTTCGACATCGTGCGCTCTGCCTGGCGCGACCGGGTCGAGGGCGACTTCGACACCTTCTGGCAGCGTGCGCTCTACCGCGGTGTCGTCGACGACAGCGCGTCGCCCGAACGCAGCGTGACGCTGCAGGCGTTCGAGGCCGAGCTGCCGACGGCGAGCGAGCTCGTCCTCCATGTCATGCCCGACCCGTCGTTGGGCGACGGCCGGCATGCCAACAACGGCTGGCTGCAGGAGCTGCCCCAACCGTTCACGAAGCTCACCTGGGACAACGTCGCGGTGATCGCTCCGGCGACCGCCGAGGCGCTCGGAGTGACCAAGGAAGACCTCCTCACGATCAGCACCGCCGACGGCGAGGTCACCCTGCCGGTCTGGGTGCAACCAGGCCAGGCGCAGGGCGTGATCAGCACCACGACGGGGTATGGCCGACGGGCAGCCGGTCGCGTCGGCAACGGCGTCGGCGTCGACCTCGCACCCATCCGGAGCCTCACTGCTGCCGTGACGCGGGTGACGGGCGCCACGCGAGCGCGTGGCCGTCATCGGCTGGCGACCACGCAGCCGCACCACAACCTCGACGGCACCGGCGAGCGGCGCCACATCGTGCGCGCCGGCACGATCGCGGAGCTGCGCGCCGAGCCCGACTACCCGACCTTCGTCCATCCCGTCGCGCACCACGAGTCGGACATCTTCCCCGACTGGGAGTACAACTCCTACCAGTGGGGCATGGTCATCGACATGACCGTCTGCACGGGCTGCAACGCCTGCGTCACGGCCTGCCAGTCCGAGAACAACATCCCGATCGTCGGCAAGGACCAGGTCCTGGTCGGGCGCGAGATGCATTGGATCCGCGTCGACGCCTACCACCGCGGCGGGATCGACGACCCCGAGTTCTTCCACATGCCCATGGCCTGCCAGCACTGCGAGAAGGCGCCCTGCGAGCCCGTATGCCCCGTCGCCGCGACGGTCCACGACAGCGAGGGCCTGAACGTGATGGTCTACAACCGCTGCGTCGGCACCCGTTACTGTGCCAACAACTGCCCCTACAAGGTGCGCCGGTTCAACTACCTGCAATACGCCGAGCTCTCGACCAACGCTACCGAGTTGTCGTTGGCCAACAACCCCGACGTCACCGTCCGCAGCCGCGGCGTGATGGAGAAGTGCACCTACTGCACGCAGCGCATCTCCGGCGCCCGGATCGACGCCCACAACCAGGGCCGACGCATCCGCGACGGCGAGGTCGTCACCGCCTGCCAGAGCGCCTGCCCCACCGAGGCGATCGTGTTCGGCGACCTGGCCGACGAGACGAGCCGCGTCAGCGAAGCCAAGCGCTCGGTGCTCGACTACGCACTGCTCGAAGAACTCAACACCGTGCCGCGCACGACCTACCTCGCCCGGGTGAGCAACCCGCACCCGGCGCTGGCCGAGAACGGGAGCGCCTGATGGCCGTCACCACTGGCACCCAGTTGGTCAAGGAGACCACCCGCGTCCTCGGCCCCGGTCAAACGCCGGGAGGCATCGACGACACCGTCAACACGCCGGTCCTCTCCG
>PWQI01000026.1 GCA_003556805.1 Trueperaceae bacterium
CCGGTGACCGAAGAGGAGACGGTCGACGGTCTGCTGTACGTCTGCTCGACGACGCCGTACAGCATCTCGAAGAACCCCTCCGAGATGGCGCTGTTCAACCCGGATGCATCGGTGCTGTGGCCCGGCGCCCTGATCCGCGGTTCGTCGCACCTGACCGCCGGCTCGCTCGAGTTGCTCGCGTTGAGTCGTGAGCGGCGCGCGCCGCTCGGCATCTCGATCCAAGGTGGCGGTGTGTTGGGCATCCCGGCTGGGGTGAGCACGATCGTCGATCAACCCGTGGGCAGCACGATCCGCGAGGGCATCAACCAGTTGGTGGCCAACGCGCTCGAGTCCAACGTCGCGGGCGGTGCCGGTGCCAGCTCCTTCACCTCGGTCGAGAGCCACTCCACGGAGCAGACGCTGGTGAGTCTCGGGCTCGACGCGCGTTACCTGGGCGCGGCGGCGTCGGCGCGGTTGGATCACAGCAAGGATGCCAGCCAGCACACGTACACCGCGTACTTCGTACAGCGGCTGTTCACGATCGCGGTCGACCTGCCCGAGCGGCCGTCCTCGCTCTTCGCCGCTGGCGTCTCCGGCGCCGACTTGCAGTCGTTGGGGATCAGCGCTTCGAACCTGCCGCTCTACATCGACAGCGTGTCGTACGGTCGGATCTTGATGTTCTCGTTCACGTCGAGCGATTCGCGCGAGCAGATCGAGGCGGCGTTGGAGTTCTCGTACGAAGCGCCGGCCGGTGGGGTCGCGGGCTACGCCGAGGCGCAGCTGCGGCAGACCCTGTCGAACGCCAGCATCGAGGTCTTCGCGCTGGGTGGCCCGAACACGGGCGTGCAGGGCTTGATCCGCGACGGCGACCTGCGGTCGTACTTCGAGGAGGAGCTGGCGATCAACCAGGTGGAGCCGGTCTCGTTCACGATCCGGAACCTGGGTGACAACCGGCTCGCGAAGGTGGGGGACACGACGAGCTACGACGTGCGGACGTGCTCGGCGATGGGTGGTGGCTTGCCGCAGCCGAAGCACTGGTGGCCGGCGAACGGCGACACGAACGACGTGATCGGCGACGCCGACATCACCAACATGCAGGGGTCGTTCGGCGCTGGCTGGGACGGGTCCGACCCAGCACAGCGATCGTGGGTCTTCGACGGTTCGGGTCAGTACCTGAACACCTGGCCGGTCGAGCAGGTCGTGGCGACCGACGCTCCGTTCACGGTGAGCGCCTGGATCAACCCGCGCTCCACGAGTGGGAACCGCACCATCTTCAGCCAGGTCGGCGGGGACCTGCGCTCAGGCGACTTCGCCGTCCAGGTGCAGCACCGCTCCGACGAGGCGGACGTGCGCGTGCACATGTGGCGGCGGCCGAACTCGGACAGCACCTCGGTCGACTGGGTGCAGACCGCCTTCCTTGTGCCGAGGAACCAGTGGACGCACGTGGTGGCCGTGTACGGCAGCACGGGCGGTGGCGGCAACATGCGGCTCTACGTCAACGGCGTCCTGCGAGGCAGCACCGTCCGCAACTCGACGTACACGCCGTGCCCCGAGCCGGGTGGGTACACGCAGACGCGCATCGCGTCGAGCGAGTTGTGTGAGCACTCCGACGGCACCGGCTACCGACGCTTCCCGTTCAACGGCTCGATCGACGAGGTGATGGTGTTCGATCGCGCGGTCACGGCCGACGAGGCCGCGGCGATGTACCAGCACTTCGAGCGCTACGCCGTTCCCTGAGGTCGGGTAGGGATCGCGCGCCGGGGGCGCCCGCTGAGGGCGGCCCCGGCGCTGCGTACCCCTACGGCACGTCGGTCCAGGATGGCCTATGGTGTCTCATGCGACCCATCGTGCGGCTCCTGGGCATACCTCGCCTGCAGCGAGGGGAGGCGTCGATGGACCTTCCGCTGCGTCAGTCGCTGCTGCTCGGCGCCTACCTCGCGCATCGCGACGACTGGGTCGGCCGCGACGAACTGCTGGCGCTCTTCTGGCCGGACGAGGTCGAGTCGACCGCCCGACACAACCTCAGCCAACTCGTCTACCACTGCCGCCGCCAACCCTGGTTCGATGGGCTCGAGTCGGAGCGCACCCGCCTCCGCTGGCGCGTGGCTTCCGACCTGCAGCTCTTCCGAGCGGCGATCGGTGCGGGCGCATGGCACGACGCGCTGGAGCTCTACCGAGGGACGCTGCTCGAGGGCCTGCCTGCCGGGGTCGCACCCGGGTTCGAGACATGGCTCGAGTCCGAACGCGAGTCGCTGCAGGTCGCCTGGCGCGAGGCCGTGCTGCAAGTCGCGGGGGCCCTGGAGCGCGAAGGTCGCTGGGCGGAGGCGAGCGCGCACCTCGCGGCGGTGCTCGAGCGCGACCCCTTGGCCGAGGACGCCCTGCAGGCGTACCTCCGCTGCGCTCGCGAAGCGGGCCAGCGCGCGGCGGCGCTGCGCGCCTATGAAGCGTTCGAGGCGACGCTACGCGACGAGCTGGACCTCGCGCCGCTCGAGGCGACCGTGGCCCAAGCGCAGGCACTGCGCGACACGCCGGTCGACGCCGACCCACCCACTGCGGTCGATGCGGTCGATGCGGCGAAGTCACCCGCGCCGACGGTGTACGACACGGTGCCGGTCGTGCTGCGCGGCTTCCCGGCACCCGTCACGCCCTTCGTGGGTCGCGACGCCGAGCTCGACGCGCTCCACGACCTGCTGACCACCCACGGAGAGCGGCTCGTGACGCTCATCGGGCCAGGGGGCGTCGGCAAGACGCGGCTGGCGATCGAGGTCGGCCGGCGAGCTGCAGGCACGTTCACCGACGGCGCGGTGTTCGTGGCGCTCGCCGACCTCGACGACCCCGCCTACCTGGCCGACGCGATCGCTGCGGCGCTCGGCATCGAAGGTGGCGCGGGCATCGGCGAGGCCGAACTGCTCGCCGCCGTGGCGCAGCGTTCGATGCTGTTCGTGTTCGACAACCTCGAGCACCTGCTGGCCGGCGCGGGGCTCGTGTCGGAGGTGCTGGCGGCCTCGCCCGGCTCCAGTGGCCTCGTGACGTCCCAGGCGCCGCTCGACTTCCAAGGCGAGGTGCGCTTCGAGGTGGGCGGACTGCGCTACCCGACCGGGCCCGATGCGTCGCTCGAGCGCTTCGACGCCGTGACGCTGTTCCTGAAGAGCGCGCGCCGGGCACACCCGCAGTTCGTCGCGACCGACGTCGACCGGGCCGGCGTCGTCCGCCTGTGCCGTCTGCTCGAAGGGCTACCGCTGGGCTTGGAGCTGGCGGCCGCCTGGATGCGACTCCTTCGACCCGACGAGGTCGCCGACGCCCTCGAGGTCAACCTCGACACCTTGGACACCGGCCACCACGACGTCGCGCCGCGGCATCGCAGCCTGCGCGCGATGCTCGACCACGCCTGGTCGCTGCTCACCGACGACGAGCGTGACGCGTTGGCGGGCGTCTCGGTCTTCCGCGGCGGCTTCCTACGCGAAGCGGCCGAGGCGGTGACGGGGACGAGCCTGCGGACCCTGTTGGCCCTGGTGAACAAGTCGCTCCTGCGGCGCACGGCGGGCGGACGCTTCGAGGCGCTCGAGGTGGTGCGTCGCTTCGCGCTCGAGCGGCTCGGCGAGGACCATGCGCGGCGCGACGCGATGCTCCGAGCCCACGCCCAGCACTTCGTGGCCTTCGGGCTCCGTGCTGGCTCCGAACTGACCGGACCGGAGCTCGCGACGTGGTTGGAGCGGGTCGCGGCCGAACACGACAACCTACGCAGCGCTTTCGGGACGTCGATCGCCACGGGTGACGCCGAGCCCGGGTTGCGCCTCGC
>PWQI01000082.1 GCA_003556805.1 Trueperaceae bacterium
CGTCCCCTGCCTCGGACAGGGCCAGCGCCCGCTCGTAGAGCGCGATGGCCCGGGGCACGTCGTCGAACAACTGCCGGTGGGCGTTCGCGAGCTTGACCAGCAGCCTCTCTGCGTGGAGCCATGCGCGATGATCCTCGGCCACGCGGGCTGCTTGCTCGACGAGCGCGATGAGCTCACGACCGGTGGGGCGAGCCTGCAAGACGTCGAGATCGACCACGAGCGCTCGCAGCATGGCCACACCGTCGAGCGGCGCGTCGGAGGCGAGCGCCTCACGCGCGGCCTGGATGACGTCGGGGAGGTCGAGCTCCAGTCGGTCGAGGACCGCCACGGGCTCGCGCGCGACGCTCTCCACGCTGTGCCGGAGCAGGTCGGCGTAGAAGCTTCGGTGCGCCAGCAGCGCACGCGCGCGCAGCGCGTCGGGCGTGTTGGCACGCACGAACGCCTGCATGACCGGATGGAGGGTGAACCGCCCGCGTCCACCGCCGCTGCTGCGCACCAAGGCGTGGTCGACGAGCCGGGCCAGCAGCGGCAGCGAGGCGCCAGCGACAGCGTTCGCGGCGTCGAACGCGAAGCTCCCCCTGAACACCGACAGGGACTGCAGCACGAGCCTCTCGCGTGCGACCAGCAACGCCAGGCTGGGAGCGAGCGCGGCCTGTACGGCACGATGACGTGCCGGCGCATCGAGGGGTCCGTCATCGAGCAGCTCGAGCCCCTCGCGCAGCGTCGCGCGGATCTGCTCGACGCTCAGGAGACGTGTCCAACTCGCTGCCAACTCGATACCGAGGGGGTAGCCGTCGAGGTCCGTGCACAGCGCTTCGATCGTGGCGCGGTCACGATCCACGGCTTCCTCCGGGTACCCGACGCGGGTTGCGCGCTCGATGAACAGCGCGGCGGCCTCGGACCAGCCGGACCCGAACGGCTGCGTGACGAGACCCCCGATCTCCATGACCTGCTCGTCGGCGAGTCGCAGCCGACGCCGGCTCGTGATGACGAGGTCGAGGTCGGGACAACCGCGCTGCAGCGCGATCACCAGCTCGGCGATCCCCGTGACGTGCTCGACGTTGTCGAGCAGGAGCAGGGCAGGCGTGCGGGCGAGCGCTTCGCACAGCGCCTCGACGCTCGTCGCCGCCGTCGCGGGCAAGCCGAGCTGGGCGGCGATCACCGCCACCACGTCATCGTCGGGGTCGATCGCCTCCAAGCCGACGACCAGCGAGCCGCCGGGATAGCGGCGAGCGTCGACGGCCGCCCGCTCCGCGAAGCGGAGCGCCAGGCGGGTCTTCCCCACCCCGCCCATGCCGACGAGCGTCACCATGCGCACGGCGCCATCGGCCAACCACGCGCCGAGCTTGGCCAACTCACTGCTGCGACCCACGAAGCGGGTACCACGCTGCAGCGAGGCCAACGATCCACGTGCGCGAGGCCGTGCCGACTCGCTCCGCGGCGGGGGGAGTTCGAAACCGAACCCGCTGGCGAGGGCGCGCAACTGCGCCGCCTCAGGGAGGTCGAGTTCGTCGACGAGCGCAAGCGCCGTCTCGAGGTCATCGGCCTCGAGTTCGGGCACGCCACGAAGCCGCAGGGCGATACGCGTCAGTTCACGGGCCTCGTCCAGTCGATCCTCGATGACGGCGGCCCGGGCCTCGTGGAAGGCAGCCGCCCGGACGCGCCCGGTGATGGCCTCACGGGTCCGGAACAGCCACTCTTCGGCGTCGACACCCAGGCCTGACTCGACGCCGCTGAGGAACGGTCCGACGTAACGCTCCAGCACCGCCTGGTACCGGAAACGGTCGTGGTCGCGCAGCAGCAGCGTCGCGTCGGCAGCGACGGTGGCGGCAGCGTGATCGTCGGCCAGGTCCTCGAGGGCGCCGACGTGACGCAGGTGCCGCAGCGCCGTGGAGAGGCTGTCACGCGGGTCGGCTGCGTCGCCGAAGAACAACTCGGCGAGCTCGCGGCGCGCGGTCGGTCCCTCCAGGCACAGGTAGGCGAGCACCATGAGGGGCTTCGGCCGCGTGAGCGCCGCGCCTTCGAGCGTGAGCCCGCCGAGCGTCCGGAGCAGCATCGTGGTGCCACTCTAGGCCATCACTGCTTCGCCTGAGACGACACCGTGCCGGCGCCTCGTCGGTCTCGGCCGATGCCCTCACGAGGGATGCGCTGGCGGCCTCGACCGGAGCGGGCCGTCCCGCCGCGCGTGGGCTCCTCGTCGCGTACCGTCGGTGGCGTAGGAGGTACCCGTGCGCAGCCCGTACACCCGCGCCGTGCTCTTCGTCCTGGCGCTGCTCGTGATCTTCGCCGGCGGCTACGTGATCGGCCGCTGGGCCTTCACGCTCTTCTCGTGAGCAGCGCCGGCGACCTGCCGGCGCCGAGGTCGATCAGCCCGCCCCCGGACCGCGCACGAAGCGGCCCGGTGTCGCGCCCGTGTGCTGGCCGGCGCGCAGCACCCGCACGCCGTTGATCCACACGTCGTGCACGCCCAACGAGAGTTGGTGCGGGTCGTCGAAGGTAGCCCTGTCGGTGACGCCGTCGGGGTCGAGCAGCACCAGGTCGGCGAAGGCCCCCTCGCGCACCACGCCGCGGTCGCGTAGCCCCAGTCGATTCGCGACGGCCGACGTCATCTTGCGGATGGCCTCCTCGAGCGTGAGCAGCCGCTCCTCGCGCACGTACTTGCGCAGGACACGCGGGTAGGTGCCGTAAGCGCGCGGATGGTACGGGCCGAGCGGCTTGGCCCAGGCCGGGTCGAACCCGCCCGCATCGGTCGAGAAGGTCAGCCAGGGCTGCTGGACCTGCAGCCGCAGGTTGCGCTCGCTCATGGAGAAGTAGATGGTGCTGATGCGCTGCCCCTCGTGCGCGAGCAGGTCGAGCAGCGTCTCGATCCAGTCCTGATCCCGTGCCGCGGCGATCTCGGCGAGCCGCATCCCCACGTACGCCTGATGCTCGGGCTTGCGGAACCCGACGGGCATCACGCCCTGCGGACCGCCGTCGGTCTCCAACCCCATGCCGTCGTGCGGCTCACGCCCCTCGAGCTGTGCACGCACCTTCGCCCGCACGGTCGGGTCGCGCAGGCGCTCGTAGAGCCTGCCACCCTCCGCCGTCCAGGTGGGGAGGATGGCGCTCAGCCCCGTGCCGGAGGCCGGGTAGGGGTACATGTCGGCGGTGACGTCGAGTCCCTCCTCGCGCACACGCGTGATCCGCTCGATCACCGACGGCATCCGCCACCAGTGGGCCGGGTGCGCGGCCTTGAGGTGGTAGATCTCCACCGGCACGTCCGCCTCGCGGCCGATGGTCACGGCCTCCTCCAGCGCCTCGAAGATCGCGGCGGACTCCGAGCGCAGGTGGGTGATGTACACGCCGCCGTACCGGGCCACCTCACGGCAGACCTCGACCAGCTCGGGGGTGCCGACGTAGGCGTCGGGCGGGTAGACGAGCGCGTACGAGACGCCGAAGGCGCCGTCTTCCATGGCCTCGGCCATGACCCTGCGCATGGTCGCGAGCTCGTCCGCGTCGGCCGGGCCCATCGCCATCCCCTTGGCGTAGCTGCGCAGCGTGCCGCCACCGAGGAACGAGCCCACGTTCGGCGACACGCCGGCGCTCTCCATGGCCTGCAGCCAATCACCGAAGCGCGTCCAGGAACGCATGCGTTCGTGCCAGACGGGGTCGACGTCGAGCGCGAACATGGTGCGGCTCAGGGGGTCCTCGATCAGTCCCCCCTGCGGAGCCGGCGTCCAGGCCTCGCCCATCACCTCGCTGGTGACGCCCTGGGTGATCTTCGA
>PWQI01000345.1 GCA_003556805.1 Trueperaceae bacterium
CGCTCGTGACCGAACCGGTGACCACCTGGGCCGACCTGGCCGCGCTCCCTGCGGGGAGCATCGCGATGCCGAGCCCGTCGTACTCCGGCGCGGCCGCCTACAACCTGGGCGTCAACACCCGCGACGACCGCATCGGCTGGGCCTGGTACGAGGCACTCGCCGGCGCCGACGTGCTGCTGTTCCAGGGCAACGGCGCCGTGTTGCGCAGCGTCGCCGGCGGCGAGGTGCCGTACGGCATCGTGGTCGACTTCCTGCCGATCCGCGCCTCGCTCGAGGGTTCACCCGTCGGCGTGGTCTACCCGGACGAGGGCGTGCCCGTGATCACGGAGCCCGTCGGCATCGTGGCCGGCAACGCCAACCCCGAGGCGGCGCGCGCCTTCGTCGATTACCTCCTCTCGGAGGCGGGGCAGCAGGTCGCGGTGGACATGGGCTACATGCCGCTGCGCCCAGGCATCGCCGCGCCTGCGGGCTTCCCCGACCTCGCCGACCTGATGGTGCTCTCGGCCGACGCCGCCGACCTCGCCGCGACGCGCGACGCCGACAAGGAGCGCTTCGCGACCCTCTTCGGCGAGTGAGGCGACGGCGCCGAGCGTGATCGAACCGGTCTGAGACGATGTCGTTCGCGCGCATTGCGCGGCGCGTAGCGAGCCCTGCCGGCCTGGCGCTGGCAGGGCTCGTGGCCGTGCTCCTGTTCACCAACGCGTTGCCGCTGTGGCGGCTCGTGGAGCGCGCGATCGACGTCGACGCCCTGCGCTGGCTGATCGAGAACCCGCAGGCCCGCCGCGCCAGCGTGCACTCGCTGCGCGTCTCGACCCTCACCGCCCTGCTCGCGACCGCTTTGGGCGCCATGAGCGTGTTCCTGCTGGAGCGCCTGGCGCTCCCGGGGCGACGCGGCCTGCGGCTCCTCTTGCTGATCCCGCTCATCGTGCCGCCGCAGATCCTCACCATCGCCTGGCTCGGTTGGCTCGGCCCAGCGGGCACCGTCACCCGTGCGGCGCAGTCGCTCATCGGCGCGCCGCGCCCGCCCTGGACGCTCTACAGCGAGTGGGGCATCGTCTTGCTCCTGACCGTCTTCGCGCTCCCGGTCGCGTACCTGACGCTCACCGCCGGCCTGCAGCGGCTGCCGCGCAGCGTCGAGGAGGCCGCCCGCATCGACGGCGCCAACGTGCTCACGCTCGGCCTGCGCGTGGTGGCGCCGCTGCTGCGCCCATACCTGCTGGCCTCGCTGGTGCTCACGTTCCTGGCCGCGCTCGGCAACTTCGGCATCCAGGCGCTGCTGGGGATCCCTGCGCGCTTCATCACGTTGCCGACGCTGATCTACCAGCGCATCACCAGCTTCTCGGCGGGGGGCTTCGCGCAGGCCGCCGCGCTGGCGCTGCTGATGGCGATCCCGGCGCTGTTCGTGTTGTGGCTCCAGGTGCGGCTCAACCGCCGCAGCGACGCCGTGGAGTCGCAGCTCGACACACCGCTGCGGTACCCGCTCGGCCGCTGGCGCTGGCCCGCCGCCGCGCTCGCCTGGACGCTCCTGGGCGGCTTCGTGACCCTGGGCCCGTTCGTGTCGATGCTCCTGACCGCGCTCACGCGCGCGTACGGCTTGCCGCCACGGCTCGAGAACCTCGACCTGCGCCACTTCACCTTCGTGCTCATGGAGCTCGACGCGTTCCCGCGCGCGTTGCAACACAGCCTGCTGCTCGCCGGCGGCGCAGCCGTCATCGCGGCGCTGATGGCGCTGGCGCTCGGCTACGTGCTCACCCGCTCCGGCCAACGCGGCATCCCGCTCCAGCTGTTGGTCGATCTCCCCTACGCGCTGCCCGGCATCGTCTTCGCGTTGGCGCTGGTCCTCACGTGGCTGCAACCGCCCATCCCGGGGTTGCGCCTGTACGGCACCGTCTGGCTGCTCCTGCTCGCGTACGTCGGTCACTACCTGGCGTTCGCGCTGCAACCGCTCGGCGCCGCCTGGCGGCAGGTCGATCCGAGCCTAGAGGAGGCCGGCCGCATCGACGGCGCCAGCACGCTGCAGGTGCTGCGCCACGTGCTGCTGCCTATCATGGCGCCCACCGTGCTGGTGGCGGCGCTGCTGGTGTTCCTCAACGCCTTCTCGGAGCTCTCCATCTCGGCGCTGCTGGCCGGGTCGCGCGCCGAGACGCTGGGGTGGTTGGTGTTCGGCCTCGAGCAGGCCGGCAATACCAACCAGGCGGCCGCGCTGTCGGTCGTGCTGGTCGCGGTGCTCGGCGTGTTGGGGCTGATCGCGGCGGGCGTGAGGCGCTGGGCACGGGCGAGCGTCGGCCCGGCGCCGCCGTGAGGTGCGGCTGCTAGCGATCCTGGTCGTCACTCCGACGCCGCGACGGCGCCGCGTTCAGGCCGGCGCGAGGAACGTCCAGGCCACGACCGCGAGCACGAGCAGCAGTGCGAGGGTCGCGCGCAATCGGGGCGGTCGCGCGCGCCGGTGGCGGTTCCTGCCGAGGATCAGCCGCGGCGGTTCGGGGTGCGGCCGCTCCCATGGCAAGAGCGCAACCACCAGCACGGCAGCGGCGTGGAGCGGGAGCAGGGCGACGCTCGGCCCCTCGAGCGCGAGCTGCGCCACCGCGAGGGCGCCGACGACGACGGCGAGCACCCCGCGCCAGGCGGCTCCGTTGGCGCCGAGCGAGAGCACGGCCAGCGCCCGGACGACCAGCGCGGCGGCGAGACCGACCGACCACCACGACACGCCGTCGAACAGCGTCAGATCGAACCGTGACAGGTCGAGCATCGCCAGGATCTCGTTCATCCGCTCACCCTACGCCCACCCTCGCCGGCATCCGTCCCGGCGGCTGCGCGCTCCACGATGACGCCGTCTCTCTGCAGCGCGTCGAGCGAGGCCTCGTCCAACGCCAGCACCTCGCGCAGCACCGCACGCGTGTGCTCGCCCACGGCCGGCGGGGGCGACGGGGCCACGGCGTGCTCGCCGAACGGACTGGCCAGCAGCGGCAAGCGGCCCGCCTGCGCGTGCTCGACGTGCTGCACGAGTCCGCGGGCTGCGGTCTGGGGGTCGTCGAGCGCCTCGCGCAGCGTCGCCACCGGTGTCGCCGGCACGCCCACCGCGCTCAGCACCTCGATCCAGTGCCCGCGAGGATGCGCGGCGAAGCACTCCGCCAACAGCGGCACCAGCGCCTCGCGTGCCTGGACGCGCCCGGCGTTCGACGCGAAGCGCGCGTCGAGCGCGAGCTCGGGGCGTCCGATGGCGTGCGCGAGCCGCTCGAACTGGCGGTCGTTGCCGCACGCCACCACGAACGGCGCGTCCGCAGCCTCGAACGCCTGGTACGGGACGATGGTCGGATGGGCGCTGCCGAGCCGCTCCGGCGCGCGCCCGGTGAGCAGTGTGGCCTGGGTTTGGTTCACGAGGCTCGCGAGCGTCACGTCCCACAACGCCATGTCGAGGTGCGCGCCCACACCCGTGCGATCGCGCTCGCGCAGCGCCGCGAGGATGCCGACGGCGGCGTGCAGCCCCGTGAGGACGTCGATCCAGGCGACGCCCACCTTGGCGGGCGGGCCGCCCGGCTCGCCGGTCATCGCCATCACGCCGGTCAGCGCCTGCAGCGCGACGTCGTAACCGGGCTCGCTCGCCCGGGGGCCGCTGCTGCCGAAGCCGGTGATCGAGCAGGTGACGAGCCTCGGACGGCGCTCGCGCAGGGCGCGCGGGTCGAGCCCGTAGCGGGCCAGGTCGCCCGTCTTGAAGTTCTCGATCAGCACGTCGGCGTGGTCGGCGAGCTCACG
>PWQI01000304.1 GCA_003556805.1 Trueperaceae bacterium
GGCGAAGATGGCTGCGAAGATGATGACGGCCAGCGCCAGCGCTCCGATCGCCGTGCGCGGGCTCGAGCGCATGAGGGCGAACCAGGATCGCCGGCGTTGTGGGACGATCTTCGTCTTGGTCACCATCTCAGCTGTACCTCGTCTTCAGGCGCGGGTCGAGGTAGGCGTACAGGATGTCGGTGACCAGGTTGACGAAGGCGTACATCAGGGCGAACATCATCACGACGCCCTGCACGACCGGGAAGTCCTTGGCGCGGATGGAGTCGATCGCGAGGAGACCGATGCCGGGCCACGAGAAGATCGTCTCGGTGATCACGGCGCCCGAGAGCAGGGCGCCGAACTGCAGGCCGATGACCGTGACGATGGGGATCATGGCGTTACGGAGCGCGTGGCGGTAGGTGATGGACCGCTCGCGCACGCCCTTCGAGCGTGCCGTCCGCACGTAGTCTTGGCTCAGCGTCTCGAGCATGGTGGCGCGCGTCATGCGCGTGATGGCGGCGATGGCGCTGGTTCCGAGCGTGATGGTCGGGAGCACGTAGTACTGCCAGCCACCGAGTTTGCCCGACGGTGGCAGCCAGTCGAGCACGAGCGCGAAGAGCAAGATCATGATCAGGCCCTGCCAGAACACCGGCATGGCCAGGCCGCCGAACGCCAGCACGGTCGCGGTGTGATCCACGACGGTGTTCGGTCGCGTTGCCGACAGGACGCCCAGGGGTACACCTATGGCTATGGACAGGAGCGTCGCCAGGAGCGCGAGTTCGACGGTCGCAGGCAATCGTGCGACGATCTCACCGGTCACGGGTCGACCCGAGCGGATGGAACGCCCGAAGTCGAGCTGCACCACGCGAGCCATCCAGATCCCATACTGGACGTAGGCGGGCTCGTTGAGTCCGAGGCGCTCACGCAGCGCCTCTAGTTCGGCCGGCGGCGCGTTCTCGCCGAGCATGAGGATGGCGGCATCACCGGGCGTGAGGAACATGATGCCGAACACGATGACGGTGACCCCGAGCAGGATGGGGATCAGGAGCAAGATGCGGCGAAAGATATATTTGATCAATGCAGGTGTCGTCCCGTGGTCGCCCCAGACGCAGGAGCGTGCGTAGGTGGGTGGGGCTGGCCGCTGCCAGCCCCACCGTGACGATCGAAGAACACCGCACCGGGGTCGGCCTCATGGCCGGCCCCGGTGCGACGATCAGTTCTTCTGAACGTTGTAGAGGCGGTTGTGGCCGGCCGGGTGCGGCACGAAGCCGGTCACGTTCGAGCGGGTGGCGTGGGCCTCGATCTGCGTGTTGAGGAAGATCCAGGGCGCCTCGTCGCGGATGATCTCCTGGGCCTCGAAGTAGTAGGCCTGACGGAGTTCGGGGTCGCTCTCGCGGCGGCCAAGATCGAGCAGCTCGTCGACGCGGTCGCTGGACCAGAAGGTCCGGTTGCCGGCCGAGCCGAAGTTGCTGCTGTGGAACAGCGCGTAGAGGCCGTAATCGGCGTCGGCGGTGACGGTCACCCAACCGAGGATGAACATGTCGTGGGCGCCGGCAGCGGTGTCGTTGAGGTACGTGGACCACTCGAGCACCTGGACGTCGACGCTGATGCCGATCTCGCCGAGCTGCGCCTGCACGATCTCCGCGATCTGGATGCGGAGCGGGTTGTTGTTCGTCCACAGCGTGGTGGAGAAGCCGCTACCGAGGCCGGCGTCGGCGAGGAGCTGACGCGCGCGCTCTGGGTCGTACTCGTACGGCTCCAGGTCGGTGTTGGCGCCGAAGACCATCGAGCTGATCGGGCTGTTGGCCGCGAAGCCGAAGCCCTCGAAGATCACGTCGACGATCGTCTCGGCGTCGACCGCATGGTTGATCGCCTGACGGACGCGCACGTCGTCGAAGGGCTCCTTCTGGGCGTTGAAGCCGATGTACGCGGTCGTCAGCGCCTCGATCTCGGCCATCGTGATGTTGGGGTTCTGGCGGGCACGCAGGGCGTCGCGAGGCTCGAGGTTGTAGGCGATGTCGATCGCGCCGGCCTCGAGTTCGATGGCCCGGACGGTGCCCTCGGTGATGGCGCGGAAGATCACGCGCTCGGGGCCGACGTCGCCGTACCACCAGGCGTCGTTGCGGTCGAGGATGATCTGGTTCGCGACCTGCCACGAGACGAACGAGAAGGGACCCGTGCCGACGACGACGCTGGTGCCGTAGTCTTCACCGGCTTCGGTGACCGCACGCTCGTTCAGGATCGAGGTGGCGGTGTGGGCCAGGTGCGAGAGGATCGGCACGAACGGGCCGTTCGTGGTGATGCGCACCGTCATGTCGTCGACGAGCGTGATCTCGTCGATGAAGCCGACGAGGAACGCACCTGGAGCGGCCGTCGCCGGGTCACGCAGTCGGTCCAGCGTGAACTTGACGTCGGAGCCCATGAGCGTGTCGCCGTTGTGGAAGGCCACGCCGGGACGGATGAAGAAGTCCCAGGTGGTGGCGTCGACTTGCTCCCAGCTCTCGGCCAGGCCGGCCTCGAGGACGAGCTCCTCGGTCTGGATGACCAGCGTGTCGTAGATCTGCCGCATGACGCGGGCAGAGGGCTGGTCGTTGGTCTTGTGGGGGCTCAGGCTCACGATATCGGAGCCCTGCGCCACCGTCAGGGTGAAGGCGTGCGCGCCGCCGAAGGCGAACGCGACCGCCGCGATCATTAGTAGAACTCTTCTCATGTTCCTCCTCAGTTCCGAACGAACCTGGTCCGCACGACGAGCAGATCACGGACCGGTACCGTCTATCCTATTGCACGCCGGGCCGACAGTGTGAGATATCCCATCACGCCGTCTTGAGCTTCGATCGCGGTCGGCTCGTCGGGGCGATTCAACTGCGCGGATCGAAGCGCATGATGCCGCCACCGGCGCGCTTGGCGCGGTCGAGGGCGACGTCGGCCGCGCGCAGCAGGCCCGCGGCGTCCTCGGCGTCGTGCGGGAAGATCGCCACCCCCACGCTGGCGCTGAGTTCGACCTCGAGCGAGCCGGGGGCGACCGGGTCGACCACGTTGTAGGTGCGGGCCACGTGCCGATCCACGCGCTGCGCGGCGACCATGGCACCGTTCTCCGACACCGCCTGCCACACGCAGGCGAACGCGTCGTCACCGACGCGCGCGACGAGGTCGTGATCGCGGGCCGCGCCCTCGAGCGCCGACGCCACCTGCAGCAGCACCGCATCGCCGACCCACACCCCGTGGCGTTCGTTGACGCCGGCGAATCCGCTGAGGTCGACGACCGCCAACGCGACGCCGTGCCCCGTGCGCCGCGCGAGCGCCAGCGCGCCGTCGAGCCGCTCGTGGAGCGTGCGCCGGTTCGCCAGCCCCGTCAGCGCGTCGCTGGCCTCTGCCCGCCGCAGGTCCGCCCGGGCTTCTCGCAACGCGAGTGCCGACCCGATCCGCTCGACCTGGTCGGCCAGCACGGTGGCCACGTCGTCCAACACGTCGAGCGTCGCTTCGTCGCTGGCCGCGCCCGCGACACGGTCGACGACGGCGACGGTACCGACCACGGCGCCGTCGTCGAGGGTCACGCGCACGCCGGCGTAGGAGCGCACGGCCGGCTCGCCCACGACCCACGGGTGGTCGGCGAAGCGGCCGTCGGCGGTCGCGTCCTCGACCACGAGCGGCTCGGATCGTCGGGCCGCATGGTCGGCGAAGCCGGACCCGGACGGCTCGCTCGCGAGCTCGCTGCCGTCGGAGCACCACGAGGCGACGCCGTCGTCGGTGGCGAGCGAGACGACGACGATCGCCGCCCCGGTCGCGCGCACCGCGAGGCGCAGCGACCGCGCGACGCCCACTCTGGCGCCGGACTGGAGCGCGCGCAACGCCTCGGCGTGCGCAGCGGCGTCGCGCCAGGGCGCTGGCCAGGTCGGCGTGTCCCTCACACCCGGCATGCTAGCACCGGCCGCGGTGCGGCGATCGCGGCGCATCGCAACCACGGCCAGGCGGCGCGCGACCCGACCGGCACCGATGCTAGGCTGCGCGCGTGGCAGACGCCCCTCCGACCCCACCGCGCCGTGACGGCCGCGACGCCGACACGCTGCGCCCGCTCGTCGTCGAGCGCGGCGTCAACCGCCATGCCGAAGGCTCGGCCTTCGTGCGCTGGGGCGACACGCACGTGCTCGCCACGGTCTCGGTGGAGTCCAAGCTGCCGCCGCATCTGCGTGGCCGTAAACAACGGGAGGGCTGGCTCACTGCGGAGTACGGGATGCTGCCTCGCTCGACGAACGAGCGCTCGGCGCGCGAGCGCCGTGAGCGCTCGGGGCGCACCAGCGAGATCCAGCGCCTCGTCGGCCGCGCGCTGCGCAGCACCATGGACCTCGCGCCCTTCAGCGGGCGCACTCTGACGGTCGATTGTGACGTGCTGCAGGCGGACGGGGGCACCCGCTGCGCCGCCGTCCTGGCTGGCTACGCGGCGCTGTTCGACCTGGCCGATCGACAGGTCCGCGACGGGCGCCTGGTCGAGTGGCCCTTGCGGCACGAGGTGGCGGCCGTGTCGGTCGGTATCGTCGACGGCGTGCCGCTGATCGATCTGGACTACGACGAGGACGTTCGCGCCGAGGTCGACCTGGCGGTGGTGGGCGATGAGCGCGGCAACGTGATCGAGGTCCAAGGTGGCACCGAGGGTGCCCCCGTCGAGGCCGAGACGTACGTGCGGCTGGTCGCCCTCGGCCTCGGCGCCGTGGCCGAGACGCTGGCCCTGGCGCGCAAGGCGCTGCGATGAGCGCAACGACACAGCGGACCTGGTTGCTGGCGTCGGGCAACGCCGGGAAGGCGCGCGAGTTCGAGGCGGCGCTGGCGGGGCGCGACATCATGCTCCGCCTCGCGCGCGACGCGGGTGTGCCGCCGTTCCCGCCCGAGGACGGCACGACGTACGAGGAGAACGCCCTGATGAAGGCCGGCCACGCCGCGCTCCATGGTGGCCAGGTGGCCGTGGCGGACGACAGCGGCCTCGAGGTGGACGCCTTGGGCGGTGCGCCCGGGGTGCACTCGGCCCGCTTCGGCGGCGCCATCGGCGACGGCGAACGCATCGCGCACCTGCTCCAACACCTTCGGCGCGTCCCCGACGGCGAGCGTGGGGCGCGCTTCGTGGCCGTCCTGGTGCTCGCCAGCCCCGACGGCGACGTGCACGCGGTCCGCGGCGAGTGCCGCGGGCAGATCCTGCAGGGACCGCGAGGCGACGGTGGGCACGGCTACGACCCCGTCTTCTACTCCGACGACCTCGGCATGACGTTCGCCGAAGCCGACGTGGGCGCCAAGCAGCGCGTCAGCCATCGCGGCCGCGCGCTCGCGGCGCTGTTGGCATGGCTCGACGACGCGGGCGCGGGCTTCGGTCGATCGGTGCGTTGAACGCAGCGAGGCGGCGAGCTGCGCGCGCTTCTCACGCGTCCATCACGGGACCGACACGTCCCGCGTGGCATGATCGACGTAGCGTGTGGCGAGCAGCCGCGGCCAGGTCGACGCCGTCCACCTGCGCGCCCGACGCGACGCACGTGTCCGACGAGGAGGAACCGATGAACCGCTTCAACTCGCTTCTGATCGCCGTCGTCACAGCCCTGGTCCTGGGTCTCGTGGGCGCCCAGGCAGCGTTGCCCGAGGCCGCCGCGGAGGCGCTCGACGCCGGCGAGGCGCGCATGGCCGAGGCGCTCGCCACCTACGGCGCGCAGTACCCCGACCGGCCGCTCTGGCAGCAGGCCTTCGCTGAAGGACGCCGCGCCATGACGCTCGCTCCGGAGGCGCTCGAGCCGGTGCGCTTCCTCGCCGTCGCCTACAGCCGCAGCAACTGGTACGGCCCGGCGTGGAACACCTGGCGCGACTACGTGCGGCGCGGTGGCGATGTCAGCGAGGACGCCGAGGCCCAGGAGTTGATCGCCGACGTCGGTCAGGAGCTCGGCTACGGGGCGTACGCCCGCGGCGACACCGAGCTGGCCCTCGAGTACTACCAGTCCATCGCGGCCCTCGTGCCAGGCGACGTCAACGCGCACGTCTGGAGCGGTCGCATCCTGATCGAGACCGAGCGGCCCGAGCAGTCGATCGCCTCGTGGCAACGCGTGCTCGAGCTCGATCCAACCGACGCCCGCGCCGGCTACTTCCTCGAGCTCGCGCGCGAGCAGTCGCTGCACGGCCCGGCCGCCGTGAACGCGTTCCGCGAAGGCGTGGCGCTGTACGAGGACGAGCGCCTCGGCGAGGCGGCCGACGCGTTCGCGCGTGCGACGACGCGCAACCCGGAGTACCCGCAGGCCTGGGCGTGGCTCGGTCGTGTCGCGTTCGAGCGCGGGCAGTTCCGCGACGCCCACACGTACTACAGCCGAGCCGCAGCGCTCGAGCCGGGGAACGACACGTACGCCTGGTTCCGCGCCGAGTCGGAGCGACGCGCCGGCGACTGAGCGCGACCGAGTCCGAGGTCACGACGCGCGACGCCGTCGCGCCAGTAGCCTGAGCGCATGCCACGCCACGTCATGGTGCTCGGTGATCAGCTGACCCGCCGGGTCGGTCCCCTCTCGGGGGCCGACCCGGCCGACGTGAGCGTGCTGATGGTCGAGTCCGACGCCCTCGCGAGCGCGCGGCCGCACCACCGCCAGAAGCTCGCGCTGGTCTTCGCGGCCATGCGCCACTTCGCAGCCGAGCTCGAGCACGACGGCTTCGCGGTCGCCTACCGCCGCGCCGCGCCGAGCTTCGCCGAGGCGGTCTCCGAGCACCTCGCAGCGCACCCGGGAGCCACGCTCGAGCTGATGCGCCCCAACGACCGCGGAGTGGCCGAGCCCATCGCGGCCGCCGCCGAGCGCGCAGGTGGTCGCCTCGAGCTGGTGCCGAACCGGTTATGGCTCGTCGACGACGCCGAATGGGACGCCTGGGACACGCGTCGAGCACACCTGCGGATGGAGGGCTTCTACCGCCGCGTCCGGGCGGCGCGCGGTTGGCTCATGGACCCCGACGACCCGTCCAAGCCGCTCGGCGGCACGTGGAACCTGGACGCTGAGAACCGCCGCACGCCGAGCTCCGGCACGCGCTTCACGTTGCCGCCGCGCTTCGAGCCGGACGACGTCACCCGCCACGCGATCGCGGACGTGGCCGAGCGCTACCCGGACCATCCCGGATCGCTCGCCGACTTCGCCTGGCCGGTCACGCGCGCTGACGCGCTCGAGGCCCTGCACGCGTTCGTGCATGAGCGCCTACCGCGCTTCGGACCGTTCGAGGACGCGATGCTGCGTGAGCAGCGCGTGCTCGACCACAGCCAGCTCTCCGTCCCACTCAACCTCGGCCTGCTCCACCCACACGAGGTCGTCGAGGCTGCCCTGGAGGCGTTCGAGGCAGGACGGCGCGGTGAGGGCCCCGACGTGCCGCTGGCGAGCATCGAGGGTTTCGTGCGTCAGGTGCTCGGCTGGCGCGAGTTCATGTTCCACGTCTACCGCACGCGCGGCGAGGCGCTGGCGAGTGCCAACGAGTTGGGGCACCACGCCCCGGTGCCCCAGGCCTATTGGGACGGCCACACGAGCATGGCCTGCTTCGCGACCAGCTGGCGCCAACTGCATGAGCACGGCTGGAACCACCACATCCAACGCCTGATGGTGTTCGGGAACCTGGCCCTCGGCCTCGGCGTCGACCCGGTCGAACTCACCGACTGGTTCTCGGCGCTGTACGTCGATGCGCTGGACTGGGTGATGGTCCCCAACGTGATGGCGATGAGCCAGTACGCCGACGGTGGCGGCATCACCACCAAGCCGTACCTGTCGGGCGGGGCGTACGTCGACCGCATGAGCGACTACTGCCGGAGGTGCCCGTTCGACCCGAAGCAGCGCAGCGGCGAGCACGCCTGCCCCTTCACGGCGCTGTACTGGCACTTCGTCGACCGCCACGCCGAGCGCTTCGAGCGCCACCCCCGCATGGCCGTGATCGTGCGCTCGTGGCGCAAGCGCGACGCGGACGACCGGGCGGCGACGCTCGCGACGGCGGAGCGCTACCGCGAACGGTTGCCCTGATCGCCCGTCGCGGCGCCTGAACCGCCCGTGGGCGCCGAGCGCGCGAGCCGGCTCAGGTAACGACGCCGGGACGCCACTCGTCGTCGTCGCCGCGCCACACCTCGAGATCGGCCGCGAAGCGCTCGCGCCAGGTGGCGGCATCGGCGTGCGTCACGGCCTCGAGCGCCTCCCATGCGCCCCACTGCGGCTCCGCGGCGAGTTGCGCGCGCAGGGCGCGCACCCACTCGGGGTGGCGCTGCTGCAGCGAGCGCCCGCGTGCCAGGGATTGCGACACGGCCAGGGCCAGCGTGCCGGGCGGCAGCTCGCCGTGCCGCGCCAGCGCCTCTTCGGCGAGCGGCGGTCGACGCACGGCTCGTTGCACGTGCTGCGCGAGATGGTCGCTCCAGGTGTCGCGCTCCGACCAGGCGTGCGTGAGCGGCGTCAGAGCGGCGGTCAGCAGCCAGTCGGGCGAGCGCGGCGCCGGGCCTCGGTACTCGGCCTCCTCGGTGGCCGCGTACCACAGCACCTGGCCGAGCTGGTAGCTGAGGACGCCGGCGGTGGCCGGTGAGCGCTGCTGCACGCCGCGGACGCTGTGACGCAGCGTGGCGGCGGCGGGGTTGGCGCCGCTGGCGCGCGCCTCGGCGAGCAGGTCGACGCGGAGGCGGCCGCTCCAGCGGGCGCCCAGGTAGGCCTCGACCACCGGCCACAGCGCTCGCACCACGTCGACCGCGGCGCGGGCCGTCGCGATGTCGCTGCTGGGGTAGCGCACCACCACGTCGCCGGCGTCGAGATCGGCGACCAGGTCGTGCTTGAGCCGTGGCGTGCCCACGCCGCGGTGCTCAACCCTCGTCGGGCGCAACGCGTTCGCGGTGCCGCCCCTCGAGCACCCGAGCCACGTCGTCGAGGCGCCGTCCGCGCAGCGCCACCAGGACGGTCAGGTGGAAGAGCAGGTCGGCGGCCTCTCCCAGGAACGCCTCGTCGTCTTGCTGCAACGCGGCGACCACCGTCTCGCCTGCCTCTTCAATCACCTTCTGGCCGACGTAACCGGCGCCCCGCTGGTGCAGGCGCGCCACGTACGAACCCTCGGGCAGGTCGCGCAGCCGCTGGTCCACCACCCGCTGCAACAACCCCATCGTGGTACCGATGCCGACCGCGTCGCCGTCCACGGCGCCCTCGGCCGGGTCGCCGACGACGCGGAAGAAGCAGCTGCGCTCGCCCGTGTGGCACGCCGGACCGGCGGGTTCGACGCGGTACAGCAGCGCGTCGGCGTCGCAATCGAAGCGCACCTCGCGCACGCGCTGCACGTTGCCGGAGGTGGCACCCTTGTGCCACAACTCGCCGCGCGAGCGCGAATGGTAGTGCGCCTCGCCGCGCTCGAGCGTGCGCCGGAGCGCCTCGCGATCGGCGTACGCCAGCATGAGGACGTCGCCGCTCGTGACGTCCTGGGCGATCACGGGCACCAGCCCGGTCTCGCCCCACTCGATGCGCTCAAGCGCCTCGTCCATGGCCGCTCCTCCCCCTACACCGCGAGGCGCGCGAGCGCCTGGGCCAGGTCGTCGATCAGGTCGTCGTGGTGCTCGATACCCGCCGAGAGCCGCAACAGGTCGCGCGGTGTGGCCGTGCCCTCGGGTTCGATGCTGGCTCGGTGCTCGATCAGGCTCTCGACACCACCTAGGCTGGTGCCGCGCCGCCACAGCCGCACGCCCGCCGCGACGGCCATGGCCGCGCCCTCGCCACCCGCGAGCCGGCACGACAGCATGCCGCCGAAGCCCGTCATCTGCCGCGCCGCCACCTCGAAGCCCGGTTGGCCCGGCAGCCCGGGGTAGTGCACCGAACGCACCGCCGGGTGGTCCACCAGGAACGCTGCCAGCGCCTGGGCGTTCGCAGCGTGGGCGCGCAGACGGTGCGGCAGCGTACGCAAGCCGCGCAGCGTGAGCCAGCACTCGAAGGGGCTGGGCACGGCGCCCTCGACGCGCTGCAGCGAGCGCACGCGCTCGAAGGCACCGCTCGGATCGGCCGCGACCACGGCGCCGCCGAGCACGTCGGAGTGGCCGGCCAGGTACTTGGTCGTCGCATGCACCACCAGGTCGACGCCGAGGGCGAACGGGTCGGCCCAGCCGGGCGGCGTCCAGGTGGCGTCCTGCGCCACCAGCACGCGCGCCCCCGAACGTTCGCCGTGAGCGCGCGCGAGCGCGACGACGGCCTCGACGTCGGTCACGTGCAGCAGGGGGTTCGACGGCGTCTCGACCCAGATCAGCCGCGTCTGCTCGGTGAGGGCCGCCTCGATCGCACCGAGGTCGCGCTGGTCGACCTCGCTCACGCGCAACCCGGCTGGCGCCAAGAGCTCGCGCAGCAGCACCCGGACGCCGTGGTACAGGTCGCGCGGCACGACCACGTGGCTGCCCGACGGGAGCGCGCGGAAGACCGCCGAGGCGGCGGCCGAGCCCGAGGCGAAGGCGGCCGCCTCGCTCGCGCCGTGCAGCAGCGCCAGCGCCCGCTCGAGCGCGTCGCGCGTCGGGTTGCCGGGGCGCGAGTACACGTAGCCGTGCGGATAGCTACCGTCCGCGCCGCGCTCGAAGGTGGTGCTGAGGTGGATCGGCGGGGCGATGGCGCCGGTGGCGGCGTCGGGCTCGAGGCCGAGGTGCACGGCCAGCGTCTCGGGGCGCAGGCGCCGCGGCGCGTCGCCCGAACCGCTCACGTCGGCCTCACGTGGACGCCGTGCTCGGCCAAGTAGCGCTTCACCTCGGGCACCGTCGTCTCGCCGCGGTGGAAGATGCCAGCCGCGAGCGCAGCATCGGCACCGGCGTCTTGCAGCACGGCGCGCATGTGCTCGGCGTTGCCGGCGCCGCCCGAGGCGATGACGGGGACGTCGACGGCTCGGGCCACCGCGGCGGTGGCGGCCAGGTCGTACCCGGTCGTCATGCCGTCGGCATCGATGCTGTTCAGGACGATCTCGCCCGCGCCGAGGGCCTGGCCGCGCTCGGCCCAGGCGATCAGATCGAGCCCGGTCGCACGGCGGCCGCCGGCCACATACACCTCCCAGCCGCGCCCGTCGGCGCGCCGCCGCGCGTCGATGGAGAGCACGACCGCCTGCGAGCCGTAATGCTCGGCGGCGGCGCGGATGACCTCGGGGTCGCTCACCGCGCCGGAGTTGATCGAGACCTTGTCGGCACCGGCGTCGAACAAGGCGCGGAAGTCGTCGAGCGCGCGCACGCCGCCACCGATGGTCAACGGCATGAAGCAGCGCTCCGCGACCCGCGTGGCGACGTCGAGCATGCTCGCGCGACCGAACGCGGTGGCCGTGATGTCGTAGAACACCAGCTCGTCGGCGCCCTGGTGGTCGTAGCGCAGCGCCAACTCGACCGGGTCGCCCACGTCGGTGAGCTCTCCGAGCTCGGCCTTGCCGAACTGCTGACCGCGGGTGGTACGACCGTCGTGCACGTCGAGACAGGGGATCACGCGTTTCGCCAACACGCCACGGAGTCTACCGCTCGCCGCGCTCCACCCCGTGCCGCCCGGACGCCAGCAAGAACGCGATGCCGAGCGTCAGGGCGAACGCGGACCCCAGCAGGAGTGCCGGGTTCCCGAACACGTCCATCGCGCCGCCGACCAGCGCCGGCGCGACGATCGCCGCTCCCGACCCGAACAGGTAGTACATGCCGGTGTAGAACCCTATCCGGTCGCGTCCGCCCAGACCCACCACGAGCGGGTAGGCCGGCACCAGCACCGCCGCCCAACCGGCACCGGCGATGGCCATGCTGACGGCCAGGACCGTCGGGTCGAAGCGCACGAACGCGACCACGAGCGCCACGGCCAACACGGCCGCTCCGAAGCACATGGTGCGGAGCGAACCGAGCCGCCGCGCCACCGCGCCGGCCGGCAGGGCCGCGAGCACGAACGCGCCGCTCGCGAAGCCGAGCATGCGTCCGGCCGCGCCACCGCTCACGCCGAGCGTCTCGGTGGCGAGCACGCTGAACTGCGCCTCGACCGCGGCGAAACCGAAGAAGCATGCGAAGAGTCCGGTGAGCAGCCACAGCGCGCCGCGCTGGGAGCGCTGCATGAGCGAGCGCAGGTCGCGCACGAGGGCGCTCAGGAGCGGTGCGTCGTCCTGGATCGTACCCGTGGAGACGTGCGGCGGGTGGCGCTGCGCCGCGACGACGAGCACGATCAGGGTGGCCAGGGCCGCGCCGGCGGCGAGCGCGAAGGGCAGCCAGACCGCGCGGTCGAAGGTGGGGGCGATCACGAGCAGCGCGGCCGCACCGCCGATCGCGGCCATGAGCGTGATCACGCCGTTCGCCGTGGGCCGCGCCGACTCCGCCACGTGGTCGGGCATCAGCGCCACGAGCGGCGCGCGGTACACCGTGATCGCGAGCAGGAACACGACGTCGACCAGCAGCAGCGTCCACAGCGCCGCGGCAGCCCACGGCAAGGCGGCGAACGCCAGCGCCGTGATCGGCACCCCGACGAGCAAGAACGGCAACCGCCGCCCCCAGCGGCCGTCGACGCGATCCGACCAGGCGCCGATCACCGGGATGAGCATGATGGCGATGACGTTGTCGAGGCCCATGATCGCGCCGCGCAGGGCGCGGCTGTCGATGAACGCGCCGAGGAGCAGCGGCATGAACACGTTGTAGAGGCCCCAGATCGCCGCGAGCGCCAAGGAGCCGGCGCCGATGCCGAGCAGGCGCAGCACCAGCGGACGAGGGAGCACGCCTCAGCCGGTCGCCGGCGCGCGCTCGAAGCGCGAGAGCAGCTCGAGGTGGTGGGTGTGCGGCTGGAAGTCGAACGGCTCGAGCAGCGTCAGCCGCCAGCCGCGGCGCAGCAAGTCGGCGGCGTCGCGCGCCCAGGTCGCGACGTCGCATGCGACGTAGAGGAGCGCTCGCGCGCGGCTGCTGGCGATCGCGCCGCGCACGTCGCCCGCGAGACCCGCCCGCGGGGGGTCGACGCTGATCAGGTCGACGTCGTCGGGGACGCGCATGTCGCGCGCATCGCGGCGCAGCAGCACGAGGTTGCCGATGCCGGCCGCGCCGGCGTCTTGGCGGCCACGCTCGACGCTGCCGCGGTCGATCTCGATGGCGGTCACCTTGGCGACGCGCGGGGCCAGGTGCATGGCGATCGCGCCGTTGCCGGCGAAGAGCTCGAGCGCGTGCCGCGCCTCCGGCGCGATCGCGGCGAGGCGGCGATAGAGCGCCCCGGCCGCCGCGGGGTTCGGTTGCGCGAAGGCCGTGGCGGTGATCGTGAGGGTCACGTCGCCGTAGCGTTGTCGAAGGTTGCGTGCCCCGGCCAACCGCTCTGCACCGCCGCGGAAGCGCCCACGCGGGTCGAACGGCGCGAGCGCGACGCCCGTGACGCCGGCTGCGACCAGGTCGTGGGCGGCGTCGAGCAGGGCGCGTGCGGGCGTGGTGGCGATCAGCGCCACGAGCGCCTCGCCCTGGTCGTTGCCGCGGATCGCGACCTCGCGCACGCCTCCCGGCCAGCGCCGCGACGCGACGGCCGCCCATGCCGCTCGACACGCCGCAATGGCGGTCGGATCGTCGTCCAGCATCACGATCTCGTGCGTCCCCGGACGCCTGTACCCGAGACCGCCGCTGGTCTGGTCGTCGCGCTCGCGGAGCGCGGGTTGCACGGTGTTGCGGTATCCCCAGACCTGTGGCGACGCCACCACGTCCGGGACGTCCGGCACAGGCGCCGAGGTCCCCACGGCACGCTGCCAGGCGTCGAGCAACACCTCACGCTTGAGCGCCAACTGCCGCTCGTAGGCGACGTGGCCGAGGTCGAGCCCCGGGTGCGCGGGCGCCTCGCGGCGATCGGGGCTGGCCTCGAGCACCTCGACGACGTCACCCATCCACACGCCCTTACGGACCGCGCCCTCGGCGACCACGCGCTCGCCTGGGATGGCGCCACGCACGAGCAGCGCGCGCCCGTCGGGGCCGGTCGCGAGCGTGCGGCCGCCGTGGACCATGCGCGTGATGTGGAGCTCGACGCGTTCCATGGGCTCAGCGTACCCGCGCAAGGGCGATGCTAGACTGGGGCCATGAAGCGTTCCGCGCAGGAGATCGTCGAGCTCGTCGTCTTCGGGCTCATCGCGCTGCTCCTCGGCACGGGCCTGTTGTGGCTCGCAGGGTGGCTGTTCGGTGCGATCGGCGCCGTCTTCGCCTGGCTCGCGGGGCTGATCTGGGCGTTGCTCAGGTTCATCGTCCCGGTCGCGTTGATCGCAGCGGTGGTCGTGCTGGTGGTGCGCCTGGTGCGCAACAACGCCCAGCCGGGCACCAGCGCGCCCACCACGAGCCCTGCCCCGGCACCCGTGCCACCCGCGCCCGTACCGCCGGCGGCGCCGCAGGCGAGCGACCCGACGCCGCCTCCC
>PWQI01000418.1 GCA_003556805.1 Trueperaceae bacterium
AGACGTACGCGCTCGAACCGGTCGAGAACGCGATCAGTCCCGCATCGTCCATGCGCGCGTGCATGACGGGTCCGGGCAGGACGTCGGTGATGGCGACGCCGGTCGTGGAGGTGCTGGCTCGCGTGACTAAGCCCGTCGCCTCCGGGGCGCCGCTCGGCACTGTGCCGCAAGCCGCGAGCGCGACAACGAGCAGCATCGCGCCCGCGGCGCGCAAGAGCGCTACGCCGCGGCCCTTATCGAGTCCCTCTTGGTGCATGCAGATCCCCTCTCGGCTCGAGCCGATCGCTCGAATGCGAACCGGCGAAGCGTCCTCCTCCGTGGATACGACGACCGCCTCGCATGAAAGGGTGCAACATCATGCCCGTCCGCAGTCCGTCCGGTAGCTGGGGGGCATCGACGATCGCCAGCGTCGGGTCGTGTCACCTCGACATGCGTGGACGGCACGGGCGCTGCAACGGGCCGGCAACGTGGCGCCGGCCACGAAGGCGTTCGCCCCCGGTGAGCACGCCGCCGCGATAGGTAACTGGAACCCCTTCCGGGACATCGCCGCTGCGGGCTCCGCACGCCGGCACGCCTGCGCAACCCCAACTTCCGTCGGCGCAACCACGACGTGCGCCACGTTGGGGGAAGGCCACCACGCCGCGGTCGTCGGCGGCAATGGCGGCGGCGGCACGCCACGCGGTGGACGGCTGCTGGGCTGCACACCATCACGACGAGGAACGGTGGACGACATGCGTATTGGACAGAGGAGCACGCTCGGCATCGCGATCACAGCGCTCGTGTTGGCCGTCGCCTGCGGCGGTACCCCACCAGGCGACGACGCCGAACCGCGCGTCGTGATCGGGCCCGATGAGAACCTCGCGGCCAGCATCGCCGGGCTGGAGCCCGGTGTGGTCGTGGTGCTTGAGGCGGCTACCTACGAGCTACCGGAGACGCTCGTGATACCGGCCGATCGGGAGATCCGCGGCACGACTGGGTCGGTGCTCCGCACTGCGAGTAGCGAACCGAGCGGAGTTGCCACGGCGTCGGACGTTCCAGATGGCTTCGGTCAGCCAGTCGTGTACGCCGAGGGCGTCACCCTCATGTTGCGCGACGTAGTCGTCGAACACGGTGGCGCGCAGACCGGTTCCGCGATCGTGCTCGTCGACAGCGAAGCGACGCTCGACGGCGTCACTGTGCGCGGCGGCACCAGCGACGCCTTCGACATCCACATAGGTCACGGCGTCCTGGTCATCGGCGGCGACGTCCTCATCTCGTCGAGCCGCGTGGAGGACAACGACGGCGCCGGTGTGGCGATCGTCGACGGCGACGGTCGCCTGCGCGTCGAGCAGAGCACGCTGCGCGCGAACGGTTGGACAGGAGCCGTCGTCGACGACACCTCGCGGCTCGAACTCATCGACGTCGAGTCGCTCGACAACACCTGGGAGGGCATGATCGCCCGCGGCGACTCGACCCTGCTGGTCGATGGCGGTCGCTTCGCCTCGAACGGCAACCACGGCATCCGCCTATGGGCGAGCGCCAATGCCGAGATCCAGGGCGCCATCGCTGAGGACAACGGTGTGTGGGGCATGCTGTTCGAAGACCAATCGCAGGCCGAGGTTCGCGACGTAACGGTGCGCGACAACGCCGGCTCCGGCATCGAGATCGCCGGTGAGAGCACGGTCCTCCTCGTCAACGGCACCCTCACGGGGAACGGCGTCGCTGGCGTCGCCACCGTCGGAGCAGCGAGCCTAACGGCGCATGACACCGCCGCGTTCGGCAACGACATCGGCTACTACGTAACGATGACCGCCCAGGCGACCATCGAGCGCGGCAGCGCGCGCCAGAACCGCCTGGGCATCTACGTCGCCGACGACGCGGCGGCGACGTTCACTGACATCCTCGTCGAGGACAACGATTGGGTCGGCGCCCACGCCGTCGACGCCGGAAGCCTCACGCTGCAGAGCGCCACGGTCACCGACAACACCGACCATGGCGTGTACGTCACCGACGAGGCGCAGCTCGAGATCGACGGCGGGCGCTACGCGGGAGCCACGCAGCAAGGCGTCATCGTCGCTGGCAACGCAGCCGGAACGATCGACGGCGCCACCATCGAATCGAACGCTGGGCACGGCGTCCTCGTGGTAGAAGAAGCAGCCACCCACGTAGTGGACTCGATCCTGCGCGACAACGGCATCCACGGCATCGTCTTCGAGGACGACTCGAGCGGCTCCGTCTCGACGAGCACGCTCAGTGGCAACGGCGCCTGCGGTGTGTACCGCAACGACCCGGACGCCGTCGATCTCACCGACAACACGTACTTCGACAACACGAGTCCAGACGTCTGCCAGCCCTCCTGATCCGAGCGGGGCAGCAGCAACCGCATCCATTCGGTCCGAGCCCACGGACGCGGACGCGAGCCAGGCACGGGCCGATGTCGTCGCTGGCCCGTGGCTCGACGTCGTCGGCGTCACATCACCGATCCAACAGGGGTTGATCCACCGCCACCTCGTCACCGTCCAGAACGATCAAGACACCCTGGAGAAGCGCCAGCAGCGCGTCCGGTCGACAGTCTCGCTCGACCCAATCGGCGCCGAGCCTGAGGTCGAGGCGACAGACGCCGTCGTCGTGCCGCTCACAGGTGGCGTGGTCGCGATCGACGTCGAGCACGCCGCCCTCCACGAGCAGGTGGCAGCTGACGCGACGCGGCGCTCCGCCGACGAACGCTCCCTCGGGCCACAGGAACGCGAGCGTCACCTGCCCACGGCCTCGCTCGAGAGGCGTGTCCACGAGCCGAACCGTCACCTCGCGATGCGCACCCGCGGCCCGCGCGGCGTCGTGGAAGATCGCCACCGGCACGTCGACCGCCGTGGCGGCGGGTTCGTGCTCCGCCCCCCGGAAAACGCGTCTTCGGAACGTCTCTGGCGCCTGCCTGGCGGGCGCGAAGTACTCGAGCCACGCCGGGCCGTCTTCACCGAGCAGGCGCGTCAACGCGTCGAGCGCGTTGTACTGATCCGACATCGCAACCAGCGTAGCGCTGCGCGAGCGGTTCGGCCAAGGAAGTCGGGGTTGCCCGTGCGTCAGCGTCGCTCCGTCTGCCGCACCACGTCCGGCGCGTCGCACTCAGGGCGTCGCACCAGGCGTCACGCCCAGCACACGAACGCGCTCGAAGCAGTGTCGTGACCTCGCCCCCGCTGAACGGTGAGCAGGGACGTACTGGGCAGCATGCCGTGGGCGAGATGGGCGTAGAAGGCCTCGACGATGCTGACGGCGGCGCGATCCTCGACGCGCCAGAGCGTCGCGAGCACGGCTCCTGCACCAGCGTCGAGGAGGGCTTGCGGCATGCCGGCGACGCCCTCGCCCGGCACCGTGACGCCGACACCGCTGTCGCAGGCACTCAACACGACCAACTCGGTACCCTCCAGGTCGAGCGTTGAGGCGCCTAGCGCGGGCAGGAAGCCTGCCGTCGGCGCATGCGGCGCGGCGCGGGCGGCGGCACGCGCGCCCGCGAACGCGAGCACCGGACGCAGCAGCGGCAGGCCGAGGTCGTCGGTGCCCGGGTACACGAAGCTGTGGGTGGCGAGGTGCAGCACACGTGGTCGCGTCACGGCGAGCACGCGTTCGACCGTCGCCTCGGCCCCCGTTGCCACCACTGCGTCCGGCACGGCCCGCTGCACGACCCTCGCCTCCTCGACCGCGTGATCCAGGCGCGGGATCGGCAGGTCGGCGAGCCAGGTCCGGTAGGAC
>PWQI01000344.1 GCA_003556805.1 Trueperaceae bacterium
CGGAGCTCGGCGGCGCTACCGTGCCAGCCACAGCGCTCGCAGCTGGCGACGTCGTCGTCCTCCCACCCGCACCCGTCGAGGTGATGGTCCACGACCTGCAGTTCGTCGGCATGGCCGGTGGTGGCCACCACCTCGAAGGTCACGTGCAACTGAGCACGCAGGGCCAGCCGTTCGGCACCACAGGCTGGGCACAGTGGGCGCAGCGGGAGCTCAGTCGGAGACAGGCGGGCGCGCGGAGGCTCGTAGGGGAGGACGACGTCCCGCTTGGTCATGGTTGGTGATATCACCCGGACTCGCACGGACGTCTGACACGCTCAACCGCGGGCATCCATCCCCTCGGCAAGAAGGGCCTCGACGCGGGGGGCCGCGTAGCGTGCCGCCGGTGCGTCGATGAACCCCAACCGCATGCGCCGATCGAGCACGTCGCGCGCGCCGAGCGCGAGCTCGAAGCGCTGGGCGTACACGACCTCGGCCTCGATGAACGGGTGACCGGGGGCCAGCCGCTCGAACAGGCCAGCCTCGGCCACGTCGACCACCTCTGTCGCACGGTCGCCGTAGGCGTAGTGGAGGTGGCTGGCGACGTCGGCGTCGAGGCCACGGGCCTCCAACACCGCTGCGCCGTTCGGGTCGAACCGCTCGGCGCCTACGAGTCTGAGGTCCACCGTCGCGGAGGGTCCGACGCCCTCCAGGCCGGCGCTCGTGATCGCGGCGGCGACGGCGTCGGCGGCCATCCGGCGGTACGTCGTCCACTTGCCGCCGGCGACGGTGACGAGCCCGCTGTCGGCGACGTGGACCACGTGGTCGCGCGAGACGCCGGCGGTGTCGACCGCCTTCGGATCGGTCACGAGCGGCCGCAGACCCGACCACGCTGCCTTGACGTCGTCGCGGCCCACGGGCAGGTCGAAGTAGCGCGCGACGTGCCTGAGGATGTAGTCGATCTCGGCGTCGGTCGCCTGTGGGTCGTCGACCACGTCGGCCGGCTGGTCGGTGGTGCCGACGAGCGTAGAGCCGAGCCACGGCAGCAGGAACAGCACCCGGCCATCGTCGGTCTCGGGGATCAGTAGGCCGGTGTCGGGCGGGGCGAACCGGCTGTCGAGCACGATGTGGACGCCCGACGAGGCGGTGAGCATCGGCGCAGCGGAGGCGTCGTCGAGCAGCCTGATGCCGTCGACGTAGGGACCGGCGGCGTTCACGACCGCCTTGGCGGACACGTCCACGACGCTACCGTCGACGCGATCGGTGACCGACGCTCCGACCACGCGCCCGCCGGCTCGGTGCAGCGCCGTCACCTCGGCGTGCGTGAGCACGACGGCGCCGCGCTCCGCCGCGCTCAGCGCGATGGCGACGTTCATGCGCGCGTCGTCGAACTGGCCGTCGTAGTACACGACGCCGCCGCGCAGTCCCTCGGCCTTGAGTTGCGGGAAGCGCCGCTTCGCCTCCGTGGCGCTGACGAAGCGACTCGGGAGCAGGTTCGTGCGCCCAGCGAGCAGGTCGTACAGTTTGAGGCCGATCAGGACGTAGGGGACCTGGAGGAGGCTGTAGAGGGGCGTCACGAGCGGGAGCGGGTGACAGAGGTGCGGCGCGTTGCGGATCAGCACGGCGCGCTCGTGGAGCGCGTCGCGCACGAGCGCGAACTGGGTGCGGTCGAACGTCTTGACGGCTTTCTCGAGATATCGCACGCCGCCGTGGATCAGCTTCGTGCTGCGGCTGCTGGTGCCCGAGGACAGGTCGTCGCGCTCGACGAGGGCGACGCTCAGGCCACGGCTGACGGCGTCGAGCGCCACGCCGGCACCGGTGGCACCGCCGCCGATGACGAGCAGGTCGAAGGGCTCGGGCCGCTCGAGCGCCGCGCGGTGATCGAAGCGCGTCTGTGTCGCGCGTTGGGCAATCACCGTGCCTCCCAGCCCTTGGCGCGCTCCAACGCATGGCCCCAGAGCGTGAGGCGCTCCTGGCGTTCGTCGTCGTCCATGCTCGGGTCGAAGCGGCGGTCCTCGCGCCACTGCGCGGCGACCTCGTCGGGACCGCTCCAGAGCTTCGTCGCCAGGCCCGCCAGGTACGCCGCCCCCAGGGCCGTCGTCTCGGTGATGCGCGGTCGCACCACGCTCACACCCAGCATGTCGGCCTGGAACTGCATCAGGTGATCGTTGCGAGACGCGCCGCCATCGACGCGCAGTTCCGCCAGCGGCTGTCCCGCGTCGGCCTCCATCGCCTGGATCACGTCGAAGGCCTGGTATGCGATGCCCTCGAGGGCAGCACGCGCGATGTGGCCGGCCGTCGTTCCGCGCGTCATACCGACGATGGTGCCGCGGGCGTACGGGTCCCAATGGGGCGCGCCCAAGCCAGCGAACGCCGGCACCAAGTAGACGCCGCCGGTGTCGGGCACGGAGGTCGCGAGCGCCTCGACGTCCTCCGAGCGTCGGATCAGGCCTAGGCCGTCGCGCAGCCACTGCACCACGGCGCCCGCGACGAAGATCGAGCCTTCGAGGGCGTAGCGCAGTTCGTCGGGGCGCCGCCACGCGACCGTGGTCAGGAGGCGGTGCTGCGACGCCACGGGGTGCTCACCTGTGTTGAGCACGAGGAAGCAGCCCGTTCCGTAGGTGTTCTTCGCCTGGCCAGGCGAGAAACAGGCCTGGCCGAACGTGGCGGCCTGCTGGTCGCCGGCGATGCCTGCGATGGGCGCGCCGGCGCAGGGGAGACCCGACGCGACGTGGCCGTAGACCTCCGAGGAGCCGCGGATCTCGGGCAAGACCTGGCGCGGCACGTTCCAGAGCGCCAGCAGGTCGTCGTCCCAGTCGAGGGTGTGGAGGTTGAAGAGCGCGGTGCGGCTGGCGTTGCTGACGTCGGTGACGTGGACCTCGCCGCGCGTGAGGCGCGCAACGAGCCAGCTGTCGACGGTGCCGAAGGCGAGCTCGCCGCGCTCCGCTCGGGCACGCGCACCCTCGACGTGATCGAGCAGCCAGGCGAGCTTCGAGGCGGAGAAGTAGGCGTCCATGACGAGGCCGCTGCGTTCGCGCACGAGGTCCTCGGCTCCGTCGAGCTGCGCCAGGCGCGCGACCTCGCCGGCGGTGCGCCTGTCCTGCCACACGATGGCGGGAGCGACCGGCTGCAGCGTGGCTCGGTCCCACAACACCGTGGTCTCGCGCTGATTGGTGATGCCGATCGCGTGGACGTCGTTCGCGCTCGTGTTCGCGGCGGCGAGCGCCTCGGAGACCACGCCGGACTGGCTCGACCAGATCTCGATAGGGTCGTGCTCGACCCAGCCAGGGCGCGGGTAGGACTGGGGGAACTCCTTGTGCGCACTGCCCAAGATGTTGCCCCCGGGGTCGAAGACGATGGCTCGGGAGCTCGTCGTACCTTGATCGAGGGCGAGGACGACATCGGACATGGTGGCCTCCAGCGACTCGTCGCGCGCGGACGTCAGGCGCCGTCGTGGGCGCGCAGGTCGGTGAACCGAGCCTCGGCATAGGCACGCTCGCCGCGCAGGCGGCGCCGGATGCCGGCGGGATCGAACGGTCGGGGTGCGCGGGCGCGTACCTCGCGGCGCGAGGTGGAGCGGCCGACCGCGAACGCCTCCTCCACGGCGCGGTAGAGGTCCTCGGCACGGCGCCGACGCACGCTGAACACGTCGAGACACAGCGATCCGAGCCCCGGGAAGGCGTGCAGGGCGATGCTCGCCTCGGTCATGACCATCGCCGCCGACAC
>PWQI01000300.1 GCA_003556805.1 Trueperaceae bacterium
GGCTGCGGCGACCCGGCGAAGAACCTGTAACGGTCCGGCGTTCACGAACTCGCACAGACTCGCACACGGCGGCGATACGGGGCATACTCAGGTATGGCTGAACCACAGTCGAACGGGCGCGCGCTGGCGGGCGATCATGCTCGTCGCGTCGCGCTCTTCGTCCCCTGCTACGTCGACACGCTCTTCCCGGAGGCCGCTCGAGCCGTCGTGCACGTGCTCGAACGACTCGGTGTCGCCGTGGCGTTCCCGCGCGAGCAGACCTGTTGCGGCCAGATGCACGTCAACACCGGCTACCAGCGCGAGGCCGTGCCGTTGGTTCGGAACTTCGTTCGCGCCTTCGGGTCGGCCGAGACGGTCGTCGCGCCGTCGGCATCGTGCGTCGCCCTGGTACGCGACCACTACGTCCACCTCGCCGCGACGGCCGACGATCCGACGCTCGAACGCGAGGTGGCCGCGCTGGTCCCGCGTGTGGTGGAGCTGACCGAGTACCTGATCGACCACCTCGGCGTCGAGGACGTCGGTGCGTCGTTCCCCCACACCGTCGCGTTCCATCCGACCTGCCACTCGGTACGGATGCTGCACGTGGGCGATCGGCCGCTGCGGCTGCTGCGGCGGGTGCGCGGCGTGCGCATCCTCGACCTGCCGCGTGCGGAGCAGTGCTGCGGGTTCGGCGGCACGTTCGCGGTCAAGAACGCGGAGACCTCGGCCGCGATGCTCGCCGACAAGGTCTCCGACGTGATCAGCAGCCGAGCCGAGGTGCTCGTCGCGGCCGACAACTCCTGCCTCATGCACATCGGCGGCGGCCTGGCGCGCCAGCGGACCGGTGTGCGCACGATGCACCTGGCCGAAGTCTTGGCGAGCAGCGAGGGGTCGGGACCGTGAGCGGGGCCTCGGACCGCGTGCCGCTGCCGTACCTCCGGGAGGCGGCGGTCGCGCTGCGCGACACCCAGCAGCGCCGCAACCTGGCCACCGCGACCACCACCATCCGCGCCAAACGCGCCGCCGTCACGGCCGAGATGCCCGATTGGGAGGCGTTGCGCGTCGCCGGCGCGGCGATCAAGGCGCACACCCTGGCCAACCTCGGCCACTACCTCGAACGGCTCGAGGAGCGCGTCATGGCGGCGGGCGGCCACGTGCACTGGGCCCGCGGCGCTCGCGAGGCCAACGACCTCGTGCGCGGCCTGGTGCGAGGCACCGGGGCGCGCGAGGTCATCAAGGTCAAGTCGATGACCACCGACGAGATCGGCTTGAACCGGGCGCTCGCCGAGGACGGCGTGCGCGCGATCGAGACCGACCTGGCCGAGCTGATCGTCCAGCTCGCGGGCGAGGCGCCGTCGCACATCCTGGTGCCGGCGATCCACAAGAACAGGGCGGAGATCCGCACGTTGTTCCTGCGCGCCTTCGGGATCGCGCCGAGCGACCTGTCCGACGACCCAGCCGAGCTCGCCGGCGCCGCGCGTCGCTACTTGCGCGAACGCTTCCTCGCGACGGGCGTCGCGGTCTCGGGAGCGAACTTCGCCGTAGCCGAGACGGGCAGCGTCTGCGTGGTCGAATCCGAGGGGAACGGGCGCATGTGCACCACGCTGCCGCACACGCTGATCAGCGTGATGGGCATCGAGAAGGTGCTGCCGCGCTGGCGCGACCTCGAGGTCTTCCTGCAGCTGCTGCCGCGCTCGTCGACCGCCGAGCGCATGAACCCGTACACCAGCTTCTGGACGGGTGTGCACGACGGCGACGGTCCGCGGGCGTTCCACCTGGTGCTGCTCGACAACGGACGCTCGCGGACGCTGTCCGACGACGTGGGCCGCGAGACGCTGCGCTGCATCCGCTGCAGTGCCTGCCTGAACGTCTGCCCGGTCTACGAGCGCGTCGGCGGCCACGCCTACGGCTCGGTCTACCCGGGACCGATCGGGGCGATCCTGAACCCGCAGCTGCGCGACGTCGAGCGCGACGAGGCGCTCCCGTACGCCTCGACGCTGTGCGGCGCGTGCTTCGAGGTGTGCCCGGTCGCGATCGACATCCCGCGCATCCTGGTCGAGCTCCGGCATCGCACGGTCGAGCGCAAGCGCGAGCGCAGCCCGTTGCCGTACGGATCGGCCGAGGACGCCGCCATGGTGGGCGCCGCGAAGGTGTTCGCTCGCTGGAGCCGGTACGAGGCCGCGCAGCGCCTAGGCCGGCTGGGACAGGGTCCGTTCGTGCGCGACGGTGCCATCCGCTCGCTGCCTGGCCCGCTCGCCGGTTGGAGCGCGGTGCGCGACTTGCGCGCGTTGCCGCGCCAGACCTTCCGGGAGTGGTGGCGTGCACGTGGCGCCGGTGGCGGCGCCACGCCGGGTGAGCACGAGGGCGAGGCCCGCGATGGCTGAGTCCGCGCGCAACGCCGTCTTGGCAGCGATCGAGCGCGCCACGCACCAGGTGCGGGACGCCGACCCCGCTGCCGCTCACGACGCGCTGACGCGCGGCTACCGGCAGCGCGGAGGCGCGAGCCTGCCGGAGTGCCTCGAGCGCCTCGAGGAGCGCCTCGAGGACTACGGCGTCCGGGTCACCCGGACCACGGCGGACGGCCTGCCGGCGGCGGTCGCCGCGTGGGTGGCCGAGCGTGGCGTGCAGCGTTGGGTGGTGCCGCCCGGCGTGCCGGAGGTCTGGCTGTCGTCGGTACGAGGCGTCGAGGCGATCGCCGACGACGCAGGACCACGCGAGCTCGACGGCGCCGACGCCGTGGTGACGAGCTGCGCCGTGGCCGTGGCCGAGACGGGGAGCATCGTGCTCGACGCCGGCCCCGGTCAGGGGCGCCGGGCGGCCACGCTCGTGCCCGACGTGCACCTGTGCGTCGTACCTGCGTCGCTCGTCGTCGAGCTCGTGCCCGAGGCGGTCGCGGGCCTGGCCGACGCAGTGACCGGAGGTCGACCGCTCACCTGGATCTCCGGTCCGTCGGCAACGTCCGACATCGAGTTGGTGCGCGTCGCCGGGGTCCACGGTCCGCGCACCCTGGCCGTCCTCCTGGTCGAGGACGCGTAGCGTGCAGCACGTCGACCCGTACGTCGCGCTGTTGCGTGACCCGCCTGCGCACGCCCGCGGCGCCACGCGCTGGTGGTGGTTCGGCGCCGCGGTCACCGAGGCGGGCATCCGTCGTCAGCTCCAGGCGATGGCGGACGCCCACCTCGGCGCCGTGGAGCTGCAGGTGATGTACGCCCTGCACGAGGACGATCCGACCCTCGGGCTGGAGAACGCCCCGTTCCTCTCGCAGGCGTTCTTCGAGCGGGTCCGCGGCGCGGCCGAGACCGCCCGAGCGCTGGGCCTGGCGTTCGACGTGACGCCCGGCTCGTCGTGGCCCTACGGCGGACCCGTCGTCCCGGCCGAGCTCGCGCCCAAGATCGCCATCCCCTACCAACGCGACATCAAAGGTCCGACCGTCTACGACGAGGACTTCACCACCGTGCTGCCCGGCACGGTCGAGCGCGCCGTGCTCGGCCGCGTGCTGCCGGGCGGCGCGCTCGATCCCGACAGCCTGCGAGACGTCAGCGCCCACCTCGAGCCGACGCACCTGCACGGCTGGCGCTGGGGCACCGCGCTCCGCGGCTTGGCCGTCCCCGACGGCCACTGGCGCATCACGCTCTGGGTCGTCGCCGAGCATCGTCAGCGTGTCGGGAAGCCGGCCCCCGGCGCCGACGGCTACGCGCTCGACCACACCAGCGCCGAAGCGACCGACCTGTACCTACGCAGCGTCGCGAGCGCCTTCCTCGACGAGCTCCCCGGCCTCGTGCGCGACGTCTTCTGCGACTCGATCGAGCTCGCCGGGAACAACTGGAGCGACGACATGCTCGCCGCCTTCTCCGAGCGCCGTGGCTACGATCTCGCGCCCTGGCTGCCGGCACTGTGGCAGGACGCCGGGCCGCACACGGCGGACGTGCGCGTCGACTACGTCCGCACCTTCGGCGAGCTGACGCTCGAGCGCTTCTTCGAGCCGCTCGCGGCGTGGGCGCACGGACGCGGCGTGCGCTCGCGCATCCAGGCGCACGGCACCTGGGCGGACGCCCTGCGCGCCTACGCCGCCGCCGACGTCCCCGAGGGCGAGACCTTCGGCGCGTTTGATCACTTCGCCGTCAACGTGGTGCACCGGCGCCTGGCCGCGTCCGCAGCCCACGTCTACGGTCGACCGATCGTCTCGAACGAGACGTTCACGTGGCTGCGCTCGCCGCGCTTCCTCGTCACGCTCGAGATGATGCGGCGCGCCGTCGATGCCGCCTTCCTCGACGGCGTGAACCAGATCGTCAACCACGGCTACGCCTACGCCGAGGACGGCTGGGACGCGCCCGGCTGGGTCTTCTACGCCAGCAGCGTCATCTCGCACGTCAACCCGTGGTGGCGCTGGTACGGCGCGCTCGGTCGCTACGTGCAGCGCGCCAGCGCCTTCCTGCGCCAGGGCGCGAGCGTGGCCGACGTGGCCGTGTACCTGCCGCAAGACGACGTGCGCGCGAACACGCCGATCGCCGAGCTGCACATGTGCATGCAGATCGGCGATCGCCTCGGTGCCCTCCCCGACGCGCTCGCGCGTGCCGGCCACGCGTTCGACCTCGTCAACGACGAGGCCCTCACCGACCTCGTGCTCGTCGCGGACGCAACGGTCGCGCTCGGCGCCGCGCGCTATCGCGCGGTGGTGCTCCCACGAACCACGCGCTTGCCGCTCGCGACCCTGCACGCTCTCGCCGGCTTCGTCGAGCGCGGCGGGACGCTCGTGGTGATGGGCGAGCCGCCGCGCCGTGGCAGCGGCCTGTGCGAGGTGCGCGATCACGGCGAGGCCTTCGGCGAGGCCGCCGCGGCGCTGTTCGGCCCGCCTGCACCGCGACCGGTGGTCGGCGAGCGCCGCCGAGGCGCGGGCCGGGTCATGACCGTGGCCGACGAGCCGGGCGCCGTCCTGGCGGGCCTCGCGGAACGCTGCCCGCCGCGCGTCGCGATCGACGCGGACGGCATGGACGACGACGAGATCGGCCGCAATCTGGGCCTGACCTGTCGTGCGGCTCCTGGCCCGAGCGCGGTCGACCCGCTCGAGGGCGCCCGTCGCGGTGGCGAGCGCAGCCCCTGGCGCCTCGACACCGACGACTGGGACCACCTCGTCTTCGTCGCGCACGGCGCCGTGCCGCCCGCGCTGGACGGCGCTCGCCGCGTCCGGTTGACGCCGCGCGCGCCGCGCGCCTGGTGGACCGTCGTCGACCTCGCCGATGGCGCGCTCGTGTACGAGGGCCCACCGTCGGCGGACGGGCTCGTGGCCTGGCTGCCGCCCCACACGAGCTGGGCCTGGGTCCTGCGAGACGAGCGTCCCGACGGCGCCGTGAGCGTCGACCGGCGCCCGGGACCCCCGACCGCGCCGCGCGAGACGATCACCGTGGGAGGCGAGTGGACCCTGCGCGTGCCCGGCCGCGACGCCGTGACCCTGCACGCGCCCACGCCGTGGAGCGAGCTGGAGGCCTCACGCTGGTTCGCAGGCGAGGCGAGCTACGCCACGACCTTCACGGCGCCGCCGCCGCGCCCCGGCGAGCGCGCCGTGCTCGAGCTCGGCGCCGTCGACGTGGCCGCCGAGGTGCTGATCGACGGTGCGAGCGTCGGGATGCGCGCGTGGGCGCCGTGGACCCTCGACGTGGGCGAGCACCTGACCGGTGCGCCGCAACGGATCGAGGTGCGCGTCGCCAGCCTGCTGATCAACGGGGTACTCGATCCTGACCGCCCGGCGCAGACACCCCGCCCGTCCCGCCTGGCGACCTGGCCGTACCTGGGCGACGTGATCGATCGGACCCGGGCCGAGCGCCTCGATCCGCTGCCCGAACGCGAGGCGCTCGCCGGACCGCTGCCCAGCGGCCTGCACGGCCCCGTCCGATTGCGCTACCTCACCCCACCGGCGCCGCCCACCGTGGCAGCGCACCACGAGGAGAAGCAGTGAGCGACCTGCACGCCGAGCTCAACTTCGTCGCCGACGATCTGCAAGCGCTTCCCTTCGAGGACGAGTACCTGTCGCGCTTCGGTTCGCGGCTGACCCTCGCCGTCCACCCGCGCGGACGCGGCGTGCTGCCGGTCGGGCTGGGGCCGTTGAGCACCAGTGCCGTGCTGTACCTGGGCGCCGAGATCGAGCGGCCCGCGGCCGCGGGAGGAGGCCGGTGGTCGCTGCCGCTGCAGTACCCGGCGGTGTTCGACGCCGACGGGCGCGCCATCCGTGAACCGCGGATCACGCGCACCGCCACCTCGCTCACGCTCGACAGCAGCGGCGACCACCCCGGGGTGGCCCTGCGCTGGACGTTCACGGCGCCGTTCTGGCCACGCGACCTGCGAACGACGGCGGCGCCGTACCTGGACGTGGTCGCCGAGGCACGCAATGACGGCGACGCGCCCGTCACCGTCCGCCTGGTGGGTGCCCTCGAGCACCTGGCCGAGACGCGCACCATCGAGGGCGGCGCCGTCGCGCAGGGGTTGCGCGTCGCAGCGAACTTCCGGGGCCCGGAGACCAAACCGGGGAAGGCGCTGCACTACGACCTGGCGCTCGATCCGCTCACGGGCGACGGCCTCGAAACGCTCGAGGCCTACGCCTTCGAGACGCGCGCGGCGCGTTGGACCGGCCACGCGCGGCGCGTCACGCTCGCTCCTGGCGAGCGCGTGCGCGTGGCGTGGACGTTCGCGTCGGTGCTGCGCGACCGCGGCATCGTCACGCGCTTCGGGGTCCCGTGCGACCTCGCCTACCAGGCGCTCTTCGATGGCGTGGGAGGCGTGCTGGCGTTCGCGCGCGACGAGCGCGACGACGTGCTCGCGAAGGCGCGCGCGTTCGACGACCTGTTCGAGCGCAGCTCGCTGCCGGAGCACGTGCGGCGCTTCGTGTACGCCAACCTGCACGTCTTCTTCGGCGCCACCTGGTTGCTGCGCGACCCCGACGGACGCGCCTTCTTCAGCAACTACGAGGGCGGCACCGGCTACTTCTCGACGATCGACGTCGAGTACAACCTCGCGCCGTTCTACGCGCTCTTCTGGCCCGAGCTCCTGCGCGACCAGCTCGACCTGTGGGCCGAGACGTACGCTCGCGGCAACGTCGAGCGGCCCTTCACGGCCGGTCCGTCGGCGCGCGTGATGCCCCACGACTGCGGCGGCGGCTTCGAGATCGACGAGCAGATCTACATCCTCGGGCCGATGCCGGTCGAGGAGAACGCCAACTACCTGCTGCTGCACGACCTCTACTACCGTGCCACCGGCGATCTCGCAACGTTCCGGCGCCATGCCGAGCTGTGCCGCGCGCTCGCCGACCACAACCTGGAGAGCGACACCAACGGCAATGGCCTCCCGAACCTGGGCACGAACAACACCCTCGACTGCTTCGAGGACCTCATGAAGGACACGCCGGACCAGGTGTTCCTCGGCCTCAAGGCCGCGGCCGGCTCGCTGGCGTTCGCCGAACTGCTCGACGCCGCGGGACGTGGGCACGAGGCCGAGCCGTTCCGTGCCCACGCTTCCCTCGTGCGCGACACGGTCGAGGCACGCGCCTGGGCGGGCGATCACTACGTCGTCACGATCGCCGAGCCGGCACCACCCGGATGGGACCAGGCCTCGCCGCTCACCACGAACGGGCTGGCGTACCGCTTCTTCACGGGTCGCGACCCCATCCTCGCTCCCGAGCGCCTCCTCGTCGACCTCGACCGCAGCCGCGCCGACTACACGATCTGGCCGTCGATGGGCGTGTGGCGCGACATGGTCGGGCGCTACCTGGGGCGGCGGCCCGCCACGCGCTACGACTTCCGGCCCGACTTCCGCGACGACATGTACCCGCGCTCGGCGAACGCCGTGTTCATGCTCCAGGCGGACGGCGCCGTCGCCGTCGACGTGGCCGAACGGCGCATCGAGGTCGGGGACGAGGACGGCCGCTGGCCGCTGCCGCAGTTCGCGGAATGGGCCTCGGGCCGCGTGCCATGGCTGGTCGTGGAGGGGGGCGGGGTGCGGATCGAGGACGCCACCGACGCTCTGGACGGCGTCACTGTTGCCGTGCGCGGGCCGCGGGTGCCGACGGCGAGCTGACGACGGGCTGGCGCGATCGGGCCGCAGCCGTGGTCAAAGCGCCCGAGCCGCGGTGTGCAGCGCCTGCTCGAGGTCGCGCTGCAGGTCCTCAACGGCCTCGAGGCCCACGTGGAGGCGCACGAGACCCGGTGGCACGAAGCGCTCGAAGGGCGGCCGCTGCATGTGCAGACCCAACGGGAGCGCGAGGCTCTCGAAGCCGCCCCACGAGACGCCGATGCCGAAGAGGCGCAGGCCCTCGACGAAGCGTCGGATGCCGGCCTCGCCCAGGTCGAGGACGACGCTGAACAAGCCGCACGAGCCCGTCATCTGACGCCTGAAGAGGTCGTGCTGCGGGTGCGACGGGAGGCCGGGGTGCAGCACACGAGCCACCTCGGGGCGCCCCTCGAGCCAGCGTGCCAACGTGAGCGCGGAGGCCTCGTGCCGCTCCAGCCGGACGTCCAGCGTGCGCAGGCCGCGCATCACCAGCCAGGCGTCCCAGGGCCCGAGCGTCGCGCCGAGGATCGCTGCCTCGTGGTCGGTCAGCGCCTTGATGCGCTCGCGCGTGCCCGTCACCACGCCGGCGACGAGATCGGAGTGGCCGCCCAGGTACTTGCTGGCGGTGTGGCACACCAGGTCGACGCCGAGTTCGTGCGGGCGCTGGTGCAGCGGCGTCGCCCAGGTGTTGTCGATCACCGTGACGACGTCGTGGCGCCGCGCCCAGGCGGCGCAGCGCGCCAAGTCCTGAAGCACCATGACGACGCTCGAGGGGCTCTCGAGCACCAGCAGACGGGTGTGCTCGCTGCGCGCCGCGTCGAGCTCCGCGTCGCTCGGGTCGTTCGAGACCCAGCGGACGGTGACGCCGAAGCGTGGCAGGTAGCGCTCGAGCAGCAGCCGCGTGACACCGTAGATCCCCTCGATGGCGATCACCTCGGCGCCTGCGTGGACCTGGCCGAGGACCGCCGCGGCGATCGCTCCCATCCCGGAGCCGAAGGCGCGCGCGGCCTCGGCCCCCTGCAACGCGGCGACCTTGTGCTCCAAGGCGCGCACGGTCGGGTTGGAAGCGCGAGAGTAGAGGTAGGCGCTTCCCTCGCCGCGCTGCGCGGCCTCGTACGAGGCCAGGTCGGGGAAGGTGAAGAGCGAGTTCTGGTAGACCGGCGACGCCACGCCGCCGTTCGGGTACGCGTCGAACGCGTGCGCGAGCAGCGTGGCCGGGAGGTCGTCGTCGTGCAACTCGAACGGCGGCACGTGGGGCTCCTGTCGCGCCTCGGTCAGGCGTGTGCGCCGGGCCGTGCGAGGCGCAGTCGCACCGGCCCGAGCAGTCCACTGGCGCGCTCGACGCGCTCCCAGGCGTTGGTGTTGGTGTTTGCGACCTCGACCGTGAGGTCGACGGGGCCCGGTCCGAGCGCGTCGGTGACGTCCCACACGTACGGCGACCAGGCGATCGGAGGGAGCTGGGTGGCACCGATCGCCACGCGCGCGGTCTCACGGACCTCGCCGAGGTCGAGGAGCACCCGCGCGCCCTGCGGCACCTCCGGCAGGTCGACGCGCGTGGTGTAGCGCCCGACACCGGAGACGAAGGGTGCGCCCAGCTCGCCCCAGGGCCGCAGGGCTGCGTCGAAGCGTTCGCCGTCGAGCTCGAGGCGCCAGTCGGCGAGGGTCGCGATGGTCTCCGCGTGCGCCCACGAGCGCGTGTCGCTCCCAGTCGCGGGCGGCAGTCCATCGGGCGGTCCGAACACGAGCAGGCGTGACCCCCACGGTTCGAGGGCGAGCTCGACGGTCGCCCTGGCGTCTTCGATGTGGGTGTCGAGTGGATGCCGGGCGCCGGTGTCGCAGACCCACGTCTGGGCGCCGCGTGGGCGGTCGTCCTCCGTGAGGGCGAGCGAGAGCGTGACGTGCAACCCCTCACCGCCCTCGTTCACCAGGAAGTAGCGGTCCTGGGCGCCGACGCGACGCCGCAGCACGTGGAGGGCCTGCTCGGGACGCTCGAAGTGCGTGGCCAGCGTGCCGCCGCGACGCATGTCGCGCCGTTCGCGCCACGCCGTGTCGCCGTGCGCGCCGCGAGCCGCGAGCACCTCGACGTCGGAGCGCAGCGCCGTGCCGAGCAGGCGAGCGAGCGGCGTCACGCCCTCGGGCACGATGCCCAAGGCGCCTCGGCCCACGTCGAGCCAGCGCGGACGCCGGACCTGCGCGGCCCGTTCGGTGAGGCGGCGCCAGCGCTCGGGGGCATCGCCGGCGACGACACGGGGCAGCGCACCCATCAGCACGACGCGGCCTCCCGCGTCGAGGAAACGGAGGAGGGCGCTCGCGCTTCGTGCCTCGAGCGCCAGCGTCGGCGGCACGACCACGACGCGGAAGCGCTCCGTGCCCACGTGGAGCGTGGCGTCGGCGCCGGGCGTCGCCGTCGCCGTCTCCGTGCCCTCGGCCTCTGCGCCCGCGAGCAGGTCGGCGTCGACGAAGTCGAAGTCCCAGCGCTCGTCGGTGAGGGCAGACGTGATCGCGACCAGCGCAGCGTCGTTGCGCTGCAGCGGATGGTCGGGGTCGATCAGCTGCCAGGGCTGCCAGATCGAGCCGGTGAAGCTACCCGGCGCCTCTGGCGTCATGCCGACCCAGGCCTGCTCCGAGGGGTAGTACAGCGCCACGGGTGCGACGTGTTCACCCTCCGAGAGGGCGGCGGAGAGCCTGGCCACGTAGTCCCAGACCGGGCGGGCGTGGTGCCACCAGGGGTTCTGCACGAACTCCGACGGCGGGCACTCGCGTTTGCGCCAGTCGTCGGTCGAGTAGTAGAAGGCGTGCGGGCTGAGCCAGTTGACGCCGCGGACGTACTGGTGGTCGACGATCTGCTTCATCTGGGGCGGCGCCAGCTTCCAACCGGCGAGCGCGAACGTCTCCGAGATCACACGCGGGCGCCCGTAGGCGTGCGCGACGGAGCTCGCGAGCTTCTCGGAGACCTTGACGGTCGACTCGTCGATCTTGTCGACGCCCGGCACCTGCAGCCGGCGCAGCGCCATGAACGGGCTGACCGAGTTGCGGGTCATGGTCCACTGCCACTCCTCGAGGTGGAGGTGGCCGGTCAGCGCCACGTCGTGGTCGTCGCACCAGCGCGCCAGGCGTCCGAAGAAGCGCTCCTCGAGCAGCGCCCCGACCGTCGCCCAGTAGTCGTGGCGCACTCGGTCGCTGCGCCCCCCCTGGTCGTACCAGAGCGCCAACAGCTCGTCTTCGAGGTCGTAGCCGTGCCGCTCGCGGAAGGCGCTGGCGAGGTCGCCGGTCCACGGCAGCGTGGCGGGGTTGGTGGTGCGGAAGTTGTTGTAGAAACCCGGCTCGTCGACGAAGAAGCCCAAGACCGTGCCGTCGGCGAAGCGCTCGGGGAAGCGGCGGAGATACGCCTCGTGGGTCTCCTCGATGAAGGCCTCCACCGCGGCGGGGTTGAGGAGGTCGATGTACGCCTGGTCGGAGTACGCGGCGATCCAGGTGGTCGGCGCGCGGCGTGCCACCGCCAGGAGCCAGCGCCGACCGTCGTCGGGTGCCTGGACGCGTCGTGTCGCCTCGCCGAGCTCGAGGCGCTTCGGGGCCTCGTCGGCGAGGCGGTGCTCGAACTCGCTCGGGTCGCGCCAGTCGAGCGTTGCCGCGCCGGCGGGGCGCTGGAAACGCAGCGGATCGGCAGGGCGGGCCTCGCACGAGGCCAGCGGGGCGAGCAGCGCGGCGACGGTCCGGTCGTCGTCGCCGAGCTCGAGCGCGACGTCCTCACCGGCGCCCAGGTAGTGTCGCTCGAGCCCGAGGTTCCAACCGACGAACGCCGGGTCGCGGGCGAGGACCCGGCCACCGGCGTAGCCCGAGGGCCAGTTGTCCTCGTCGTAGAGCCATACGCGCATGCCGCGCTCGGCACAGGCGTCGAGCGTCAGGCGGACGCGCTCGAACCAGGCCTCGGACAGGTACGGGACCTCGAGGCCGACGCGGGCGTGGATGACGAGCGCGCCGATCCCCATGGCGTGCATGGCGTCGATCTGCGCGAGCATCACGTCGGGGTCCATGTCGCCGTTCCAGAACCAGAACGGCGCTGCGGTGTGCTCCGCGTCGGGATGGAGGAAGGTGTCGGGACTGTTCATCGGGGCTCCATGGTGCACATCGTTCGCCTTCCCAGCATGCAACGGGCCGGCGCTCGTGCGGCCGGCCCGTTGCTGAGGATGACGGTGGTCAGGTCAGTCGACACGCGCCTGATCGAAGAGGAAGGCGCCTCGACCGGTCGTGTAGACGCCCGAGACGTTGGGCTGCAGGGCCATGACGACGGCCTCGGTGTAGAGCGGGATGACGACGCCGCCCTCGACGAGCATGCGCTCCATCTCGTAGAGGATGCCGAAGCGCTCCTCGGGGTCGAGGGTCTCGGCCTGCAGCGCGAACAGGCGGTCGTACTCCTCGTCGCACCAGATCGACATGTTGAGCGCCTGGCCGCAGCGGAAGGCGCCGAGGAGGCCCGAGGGGTCGCCCATGCCCGAGAGACCGCCGCGGGTGATTTCGAAGATACCGTCGCCGCGGTTGCCGGCGAAGACCTGCGTCTCCTGGACCAGCAGCCTCGTGCGGATGCCCAGGTTCTCCTCCCACATGTCCTGCAGCGTCAAGGCGGTGGCCTCGGCGCGCGCGTCGATGTTGTAGAGGATCTCGAACTCGGGCAGGCCCTCGCCACCGGGGTAACCGGCTTCGGCCAGCAGCGCCTGCGCTCGCTCGATGTCGCCCTCGACGGGGAAGTAGGCGTCGCGATCGTCACACCAGCTGGCGTCGCCGTCGACGTTGCGGATCACACACGGGATGTAGCCGTCGGCCGGCACGTCGCCGGCGCGGAGAACCACGTCGGTCAGCAGCGTCCGGTTGATCGCGAGCTGCATGGCCTGCCGAACGCGCACGTCCCACAGGTGGTCCTTGACGGCGTCGCTGGCGGTGGCCTCGCCGAGGTTGATCGAGTACCACATCGTCCGCACCAGCGGCGTGCTGGTGGCGGTGCCCGCGGCCAGCAGACCGGCGATCTCGGAGGCGGGCATGGTCTTGATCACGTCGACCTGCCCGGAGCGGAACGCGGCGAGCGAGGTGTTGGCGTCGGGGATGATGCGGTAGACGAGCTCGTCGAGGTGGACCTGGTCGGCGTTCCAGTAGTACTCGTTCTTCTCGAACACGAAGCGGTCCTGCGCCTGCCAGTTGATCAGGCGGAAGGGGCCGTTGCCGATCCACTTGTCGCTCTCCAGGATCCACGTGCCGGTGAGGTCGCCGTCGACGACGTCCTCGCGCGTGGGCATCCAGGACTGGTGCAGGATGATCTCGAGCAGGAAGGGGACCGGGCTGATGGTGGTGATGCTGATGGTGCGCTCGTCGTGGACGGTGATGCCGACGTCTTCGCGGCTGGCGTTGCCGGCGAGGTAGTCCATCGCGCCGACGACCTGGTTGTAGTTGCCCGTCGCACAGCTCTCGAGTCCGGGCGTGATCGCGTGGATCCAGCCGTGCTCGAAGTCGAAGGCCGTCACGCTCTCTCCGTCGGACCAGCGCGCGTCGTCGCGCAGGTGGAACGTCCAGGTCAAGCCGTCGTCGCTGATCTCCCACGACTCGGCCACGCCCGGCACGATCGCGCCATCGGGAGCGGGGCGCACCAGCCCCTCGAACTGCGAGTAGATGACCTCGGACTGGTCGAGGCCGCAGGCCCCGTTCGGTTGCCAGGTACCGAGGTCGTTGACGCTGTTGTAGACGAGCCTGGACTGCGCCATCGCGAGTCCGGTCACGACGACGGCCGCCAGGATGGCGAAACGGACGATATGCCTCACCTGCATACGCGCACCTCCAAAGAGTGCCCTATTGGGTTGTCACGAACCCTAGCATGAAACGAACACGTAGGTGTTCATCTTTTGTGCATCGACGCGCGAACTCTCACACGCGCGAACGCGGGGGCGTTCGCGGCTCGATCTCGAGCTCAACCACCGCTCCCGCCGCGTCGAGCAGGCGCCCCCGCAACCCCCACCACAGCGGCCACGCACGGGACGTCGGTTCCCCTGCGCGCCGGAGGTCGCGCAGCGCCTCCAGGGCCAGGCGCTGCAGCCCGAGGACGGTGACGTTGCCGTGGTCCTGATCGGGCACCCAGTCGAAGTTCGGCCCGAACATGGCCGGGAAGCGACCAC
>PWQI01000428.1 GCA_003556805.1 Trueperaceae bacterium
ATCCCGTTCCACTTCCGTCAGTCGTTCCGAAGCTGGGACCGGACCTGGGGGTTCTGCGTCCCCAAGCGCCTCTACGACTCGCTCGAGGAGGGCGAGTACGACGTCGTCATCGAGACTTCAGAGGCACCCGGCTACCTGCGCATGCTGGAGTGGGAGCTGCCCGGCGCGCTCGACGAGACGATCGTCTTCGGCACGAACCTCGACCACCCCGGCGTCGCCAACGACGGCCTCTCGGGGGTGGTGGTCGGCATCGAGCTGTTCAGGCGCCTCGCCGAACGGCCCCGGAACCTGACCTACCGTCTCGTGCTGCCGCAAGGCATCATTGGCACCGAGTACTACCTCGGGCTGCAGGCCCCCGCCCACCGAGGCAGGCTCCTCGAGGGCGTGATGCTCGAGATGATCGGATCGGCGCAGCCGCTCGCGCTGCAGCACTCACGGAGCGCCACTTCGACCATCGAGCGCGCGCTCGTCGAGGTGCTGGCGGCCGCGGACGTCGACCACCGCAGGGGCGCCTTCGAGGAGATCCTCTTCAACGACGAGTACGTGTGGGAGGCCTACGGCATACCGATGGCGTCGCTGTCGCGGTTCCCGTACCCGGAGTACCACACCGACCGCGACGACGCAGCGCTCATGTCCGAGCCGCACCTCGAGGAGGCGGTCGAGGTCCTGCTGGCCGCTGTGACGCGGGTCGAGTCGACGCCCCTCGTGTTCAAGCACTTCGAGGGCAACGTCTGCCTCTCGAACCCGCGCTACGACCTCTACGTCGACCCGGGGCAGGTGGCGTTCGGCGACGGTCCCGACGAAACGCGGCACCGGATGCGCCAGTTGATGGACGCCATCCCAACGCTGACGCGGCCGGTGAGCGTCAGGCAGCTCGCGGACCAGGTCGGCCTGCCGCGCGACGTGGTCGAGGCCTACCTCGAGCGGTGGCAGGAGAAGGGGTTGTTGAGCATGCGGCCGCGGACAGCGCGCACCTGAGTGCCCCGCCGCCCCAGCCTGAGGGCCGGGGTCACCTCCAACCGCAACACGACGCCCGCGACGCTGGTGACGAAACGCGGCCAGGAACCCGACAACCATTGCTATCGTTCCAGCATGGGACCCGACGCCATGAGACGACCGTCGGCCAGTGGTCGTCCGGTGATCGGTTTCATCGCGACGAAGCCGATACAGATCGTTACCTGCATGAGCATCGCCCACCAGCTCGGCGGAATGCCAGTCGACCTTCACGTGGTGCGGAGCTTCGCTGACGCCGATGGTGTCATCGCGCGCCTACGTAGCAGAGCTCAGGTGTTCCGCTGCGTCCGTGCGGCCCCTCATCGGCTCCTCGCCCTCGCTGCGCAGGGCGGTGACGCGTACCGGAAGGTGTTCATCGACTCCGATGTCGGGGCTCGCCCCACGGTGATGATGTGGCTGCTTCGGCGCCTCCGTCCGCAGCTCTCCTTCGCGCTCTACGAAGAGGGGCTCAGTCTGTTCGAGCCGCGTGACGACGAGCGTCCGTGGCGTGTGTTCGAGTGGCTTGGGGCAACGCCCACGCTGGGCGAGGGAGCCTTCACCGACGAGGTGTGGACCTACTCGCCCGAGGAACTCCGTGCGCGACTCCCCGGCAAGACGTTGAGCCGCATCGACGAGAAGCCGGCCGATTTCATCAGGCGCGAGCACGCCATGCTCACCGAGGTCTTCTGGCCCAGCTTCGCGACCGACACGAGCGACCTGCAGGGCCAGCGCTGCTGCTTCTACCTGCCGTCGTGGCAGCCCGATCCGCGCTCCCTCGACTACTTGGCACGTCGGACCGACCACACGCTGCTCAAGCTGCATCCGCACACGCGATCGCGCGAGGTGCAGGCGCGGGCGCGAGCTGCCGCCGACCGAGTGTTGCCCGCCGCCGTCCCCGCCGAGCTCGTACTGTCGACCTTGGCCCAGCGCTTCCAGCAGGTCGACGTGCTCCACGACGGCACCACCACCGCGCGCTACTTCGATGCGCCGAACGTGCGTTTCTTCGCAATCGACGATGACGAGCAGGCCTCGCGACCGCATCGGCTGGCGGGTTCATCGTGAGTGGGTTCGGCTGGACGGTTCAGCGGGTGACCGCGCTCTCGCGCAACCGCATGCGGACGCGCCCCCCCACGGTAGCGGCGATCACCAGCGTCACGAGGACGGTCGCCAGGGCCGCGCCGACCGATCCTGCGTACCCCGTCAGCCCCACGCCGATGAACGCTGTCACCGCAGCACCAGGGATGTAGGCTCGGAAGACCGCGCGCGGGTCTTCCAGAGCGTAGAGGACCACGACCGCAACGCGGATCACGGCAGCGAACGGTACCGCCAGCGCCAGGATGGGCACCACCGCCAGCACGGCCGGGTCACCGACGCCGTACAACAGCGGTACGAGGATCTCCGCTCCGAGCGTCAGTGCCACCGCATACCCGGCACCCATCGCAACGAAGGCCAGAGCGGTGAGGCGTGCCGCTCGGGTCAGGGCGCCACGCGACCGAGCGGCCACGAGCAGCGGCAGCGTGACAGAGCCCAAAGCGAGGAACACCTGCGAGGCCGGCGCGGTGAGGTTCATCGCGGCGCGTAGCGCGGCGGTGGCTTCGAGGCCGTGGAGCGCCGACAGCCAGAGATGCAGCGACTCGAACGCGAACCATCCCAACGCCAACGAGCCGATGCTCCAACGCCCGAACCGCCAGTGTTCCGCCAACACCGAGTCGATGCTCGGGCATGACGCTCCGGCCCCTCCGTCGTCCCGGCGTGTCTGGACGTACACGAAGAGCACCAGTGTCGCGACAGCGCTCGCCACGCCCATCAACAGCAGCGCCGTCGCAGCATCCAAGGCGTTCACCGATCGCAGCGCCGTCGCGCCGGCCAGCATGACGACGAGGTACACGACGCCAGCACCGGCAGCCACGCTCGGGTGGCCCTCGATGTAGCACGCGCGCCGGAGCATCCACTGGAGCAACACGAAGGGGGTCGCCAACGCCACCGCGATCACGGCGTTCCCGAGAGCGGGTGCGACCACCTCCCGGAGCACTGCCCCCGATACCGCCAACACGAGCAAGGCGACGGCGGAGAAGCGCACGTGCAAGCGCAAGACGTCGCCGAGATACGAGCGCAGGCGCGTCCGGTGACGACCCGACCCGAACACCAGCAGCGGTTCCGTGAACACGGCGGTGTGGACCGTACCCGCGAGGAGGAAGCTTGCGAACACAACGCTGAACAGACCGTACTCGGCCGCGCCGAGCCAGCGCACGAGCAACACGTTGAGCACGAAGTTCGAGAGGGCGAAGGTGCCCTGATCGAGGACGGCCCACAGCCCCGAGCCGGCCACACCGGCGGCGCGACGGAGCCGATCGCGGGCCCGAGGACGGCCGGGCGCGAGCGGTGCCTTCAAGCGCCCTCATCCAGGCGCACCCGCAGACCCGCCGGTTCAGGCCGGTCAGCCATCGGATCGAGAGCCTCGGCGCTCGACCCGTAGGCCTGTCGGCCGATCTGGCGCGTGCGCGGCGTGACCGGGCATAGGTCGTCGCCCCACGGCTCGTACGACCGCATCCACTCGTCTCCGACGCACGCGGCAACGAACTGCGCAGCCACGATCACGTACCGGGCATCCCTCTGACGACGGCCAGATACCAGCCCGGCACGACGTGCGCTCGCCGGCGCTGGGCGCAGCCGAAGCCCGGTCGGGGTTCGGCTTGC
>PWQI01000128.1 GCA_003556805.1 Trueperaceae bacterium
CGGCTGCACGCAGATCGAGGTTGATGACGACCTCCGGTCGCACCTCAACCTCGATCTGCGTGCAGCCGGTGCCCTGCTCGATGCAGGCCTCGATGACGTAGTTCCCAGCCTCCTCGCTCGCCCACACGAACTCGAGGGTGTTCTGCAGCACCTGCTGCTCGCTCCCGGGCGGTGCGTTCCAGCTGACCGGCGGGTTGCCGCCGACGAAGCCGGAGGCCCGGACCCGCACCGTCTCACCCGGCGCGATCGACAGGCCTGGGGTGGCGCTGAGTTCGAACGAGGGGCCGATGCAGTGCGGCGCCAGTTCGGCGTCGCGGAAGGCGGTGTCGCCGGTGTAGAGCGGCGAGTAGGCGTAGTAGCACAGCACGTCGAAGTCCGAGATCAGGCCCTCGTTGTTGGCGATCATGGCGCCGGGTACGAGCGTCGTCACCCAGCCGTACTCGCCGTCGCCGTCGAGGTCGAAGCGCTCACCGCGCCACCCGGAACCGGTGCGGCCGTCACCGTTCAGGTCGAAGCGGCCGTACTCGAGCGCGCCCGCGCCGGGGCCCGTGTAGGCCGCCAGGAAGTCAGCCAGGTCGGCCGTGCCGAAGCTGCCGTCGCCGTCGACGTCGAGCAGAGCGCGGCGGCCGCCGGTCACGGTAGCCCGCAGCACCGCCGCGTACGCGTCGATCACCGGCGCGGGCTCCTCGGCGTTGCAGACGGTGTTCGGGTTCGGCGCCAGGGTGGTGTTGCGATCGTCGACCGCGGTGGTGAGGAGCAGGTCGATCACCTGGGTGACGCTGAGGTCGGGGCGCAGCGACCAGAGGTAGGCCGCGAGGCCCGCGGCCTGGGGCGTCGCCATCGACGTCCCGCTCGCGAACGAGGCGCCCTGGTGGTCGGTCTGGGTGCAGGCACCATCGGTGCCCGTGCAGCGACCGAACGACCAGACGTTGGTTCCGATCGCCGAGAGCGTGCCACCGGTGATGGAGCCGTTCGCGAGGCACCCCGGCAGCGGGCGCAGCGGATCGCCCGCGACGTGGCGGGTGCGCACGCGGTTCTCGACGACCACCGTGTTCTGCAATCGGGGCACGACGAACGCGGGGCCCAGGTCGATCCCGAAGCCGAGGGCGATCCCCGCCGGCAGCACCTGATCGGTGAGCGCCGCGGCGTTGATGAAGCTGTTCTCGTCGGCGTCCCAGCGGTTCCACGTGACGTTGCCGTCGTCGTCGACCTGCCACGTCGCGTTCCCGGCGGAAGAGAAGTGGATCACGTGCGCCTCGAGGCCGCTGCCGGGGGTGCCGATCAGGTTCCCGAAGTCGAGCAGCGCCAGCGGCGCGAGGGCCGTGCGCAGTTGCACCACCCAGCTCGCCTGGAGGTCACTGAACTCCTCCGCGGTCAGGTTCCGCGAGTGCAGGCTCGTGTTGACGACGATGCGCGCCGTCGGGTCGTCCTGCACCAACTCCACCATGAGGCGCAGCATCTCGTTGGCGTTCCGCGGCCACGGAGACAGGTCGGGGTTCATCACGTCGACGGCGCGCACGTTCAGGCGCTCGGGCATCATGCCGGTCACCTCGCGGCGGCCGTCGGCCACGCTGGCCGGCGGGTCGAGCTCGCCCGCGATGGTCCCCAGCACGTGGTAGCCATGGCGTTGGGGAGCTCCGGTCCAGTAGTCGAAGGCGACCGCATCGACGGCGAAGCCGCCAAACGGCATGCCTGCCCCGAAGGTGTCGGCGATCAACAGCGTCGGTCGCAGGGCGGTGACGCGGTCGCGCAGGTGCCAGGCCGCGTGGCCGCGCACGGCGAGGTGATGATCGAGGCGCTGCAGCGCCTGTTGGTCAGCCGTGTCGAAGTGCTCGGGGATCGCGTGGGGCGTCACGCGCCGTCCGGTGCCCGGCTCCGGCTCGGGTTCTGGCTCGGGATGCTCGACGAGCACCGACCGCGTCACGTTCGCCACCACCTCCTCGCGCTCGAGCTCGTCGATCAACCGCGCGAGGCGCTCGAGGTCACCGGGGTCCGGCACCCGGACGACCAGGTAGGGCATGCCCGCGACCATGTCGACGATCAGGGCGCCATGCCGCTCCAGCATGGCGTTGACCTCGCCGACCGTCGCATCGACCCGTACCAGGAGCTGAAGCTCGGTGCGCAAGATCCGCGCCTCCCCGCCGTCGCGCCGCTCCGTCGACACCTCATCCGGCCGAAGCGGGACGGGCACGCGCAGGTTCACGATCGCGCCGCGCACCGGAGCGGCGGGATCGCCGGTCAGCAACACCCCGCGAACCGGCTCCGGTTCGGGTGGCGGTGCCACGGGGCGCTCGAGCCGGGTCAGCGTGAGGCGCTCGTCCATCGCGCTCACGCGCAGGCTCGTGGTGGGCTCGTTCGTAAGCGTGCTCTCCAGCGTCACCGGCGCGGTGAGGCCGCTGTCGTAGCGGTAGCGCACGCCGGTGGCGCGCAGCTCGTTGCTGACGATGAGACCGGTGCGATCGCCGTAGACCTGGCGGTGGTACAGCCCCGCCGCCGTGCCGGGCTCGGCGCGTGGCGCGTCGAACTCGAGTTCGCGGCCGTCGGCCAACCGCAACGTCCCCTGCGCACGCCCGGCATCGATGGCACCGACCACACGCAGGCCGCCGTAGGCGAGGTCGAACGTGCCGCCCGCGTGCCGCCCGTAGAACCAGCCCGTGTGCGTCTGCCACGTGTCATCACCGCCACAGGCGTACACGGTCAACCAGCTGCCGTCCACCAGCACCGCGATCAGCGCGTCGCTGCCCTCGACCGCCCCGACGTACGTCGCCGACCTGCCCGCCGGACCGTCCCCTGCCGGCGGGGCACCCCGACCGCACGCCGAGACGACGACCACGAGCGCCGCGGCGAGCACCGCGACCGTCACGTGTCGCCACGACGGCCAGCGACGGCCAGCGGGCGTGGTCGTGCCCGCGCGAGGTGGTGGCTGCTGCGGGCCGACGCTCCTGCCGCACGTGCGTGCCGATCGGCCCACCGTGCGCTGCTGCGTGTGTCGCGCCATGTCGTCCACTCCTTCTGCCCAGCCGCGGTCGTGCCGGCGAGCCTGGCGCGATCGTGCGAGATCGGGCGTGACGCGGGCGTGACGCGACCTGGACCGCCGCGCCTTCCTGAGGTGGGCGGCGACGCCGTGACCGATGGGCTGGGCCGGTCGCTCCCTGGCATCTACACTCGAGGCGTCTTCGAGCATCGGGCTGTCGGGAGACTCGCCGGAGGCCATGTGCCTGTGTCGAGTCGTGTGCCGCGATCCGTCGGACGTACGGGCGTCCAGCAGCGTTACGGCGGCAGCGCACGGCGCTCGTCGCGCCCGAGCCCAGGGGAGGTTGAAGGCGCCAGCGGCCCGCCCAGCCGACACAGCCAGTCAGGTCCCAGAGGCCCAACGAACACTGCTCGCTCGGTGCCAGCCGGATACCCGCTCGGTGCCGGTCCGGCGTCGGTCGGCTCAGCCGGGTACTCGCTCGGTGCCAGGCCTGCACGTGATCGACGCTCGAAGGAGTCCAGCATGCGACGAACCCCGTGGTTGCTCCTGGCCCTGCTCTGCGGCGCCGCCGTGGCGCAAGCGACGTTGGCGACGTTCGATGGCGGCGAGCTCGGCTTCCGCCTCGGCTACCCGAACCATTGGCTGCTCGAGCAGGCGGACGACGCCAGCTACCTGAAC
>PWQI01000387.1 GCA_003556805.1 Trueperaceae bacterium
GCAGCGTGATAGGCTCGGCCATGCTCAGGTACCTCTCGGCCGGCGAGTCCCACGGACCGGCCCTCACCGTCCTCCTCGATGGCGTTCCCGCGGGCCTCGCGCTCGTCGCGAGCGAGCACGTCGACCCCTGGCTGCGCCGCCGCCAGGGCGGCTACGGCCGCGGCCGCCGCCAGGTGATCGAGACCGACGCCGCCCGCATCCTCGGTGGCGTGCGCGCCGGCCGCACCACGGGCGCACCCGTGTCGATGCAGATCGAGAACCGCGACTGGCGCAACTGGACCGCCATCATGGACCCCGAGCCCGGGAACGAGCCACGCAAGAAGGCGCTCACCGCCGCGCGCCCCGGCCACGCGGACCTCACCGGCGGCATCAAGTACGGTCACAAGGACCTGCGCGACGTCCTGGAGCGCGCCAGCGCCCGCGAGACGGCTTCGCGCGTCGCGGCGGGCGCCGTGGCCCTGCGCATCCTGGCCGAGGCCGGCGTGCTGGCCTGCGCGCGTGTGGTGTCCATGGCGGGCGTGCCCTGCGACGGCGGCATGGACTGGGAGCGATTGGGCGAGCTCGACGAGAGCACGGTGCGCACCTTCGACCGTGACGCCGAGGCCGCCATCATCGAGCGCGTCGACCAGGCGAAGAAGGACGGCGACACCCTCGGCGGCGTCGTCGAGGCGCGCTTCGCGCGCGTCCCCGTCGGCCTCGGCTCGCACGTGCAGTGGGACCGCAAGCTCGATGGGCGCTTGGCGCAGGCGGCCATGTCGATCCCCGCGATCAAGGCGGTCGAGATCGGCGACGGCTGGTACGGCGCCGGCGTGCCCGGATCGAGCGTGCACGACGCGATCTTCAAGGACGACGCGCGCGGCTACCGGCGCGACACGAACCGGGCGGGTGGTCTCGAGGCCGGCATGACCACCGGCGAGGAGCTCGTGGTCCGCGCGGCGATGAAGCCGATCGCCACGCTGATGAAGCCCTTGCCGACCGTCGACGTCGTCACGCACGAGGCCGCCGACGCGGCGCGGGAGCGCTCCGACACGACGGCCGTGCCCGCCGCGTCGATCGTGGTGCTGGCGATGAGCGCGCTGGTGCTCGCCGAGGCGCTGCTCGAGAAGTTCGGCGCCGACACCATGCGCGAGATCACGGAGCGCGTACGCGCGCACGAGGCGTGGACGAGCAGCTACTAGCGGTCCCGGCCGACGCGCCGCGCCGCCGCCACCTGATCGACCGCCCGGTGAGCTGGGTGGCGATGGCGGGCTTCATGGGCACCGGCAAGAGCCGCATCGGTTGGGAGCTCTCGCGCCGGCTGCAGCTCACCTTCATCGACACGGACCGCGTCATCGAGCGCGTCTCGAGCATGCGGATCAGCGAGATCTTCGAGCTCTACGGCGAGGCGGTCTTCCGTGACTACGAGACCGAGATCGTGCGCCGCTGCACGCGCCTCGAGGACGTGGTGATCTCCACCGGCGGCGGCACCGTGGTGCGGCCGGAGAACCGCGCGCTGCTGCGCGCGCGCGGGCCGGTCGTGGTGCTGCAGGCCTCCGCCGAGACGGTCTACAAGCGCACCCGCCGCCATCGCCGGCCGATGCTGGAGGTCGGCGACCCGGAGCAGCGCATCCGCGACCTCATGGTGCAGCGCACCCCGTTCTACGAGGAGGTCGCCAGCGTCACCATCTCCACCGACGGGCGCGACTCGCAGGACGTGGTGGACGAGATCGTCGAGCAGCTCGAGGCGTGGGCCGAAGCCCGCCAGGGTCACGAGGCACGAGCATGAGCGGCGACAGGACGGCGTCCACGGGCGGTCACGTCGTACGCGTCCGGGTCGATCCCCCCTACCCCGTCGTCGTGGGCGCCGGGACGCTGGCGCACCTGGCGACGCTCCTGGCCGAACACGGCGTGACGCTGGACCGACACGTCGCGCTGATCAGCGACGACACCGTCGCGCAGCTCCACGGAGCGGCGGCGCGAGCCGCGCTCGAGCGCGCGGGCGCACGCGTGACGCTGGTGCGCGTGCCGCCAGGCGAGACTTCGAAGTCGCTCGCGCACGTCGCGGCGATCTCCTCGCAGCTCAGCCGTGCCGGCGTCGACCGGAGCGGGCTCGTGGTGGCGTTGGGCGGCGGCGTCGTGGGCGACCTGGCCGGTTTCGTGGCCGCGGTGTACCTGCGCGGTCTCCCCTTCGTCCAGGTGCCGACGTCGCTGCTGGCGATGGTCGACGCGAGCGTGGGGGGCAAGACGGGCGTCAACCTGCCGGAGGGCAAGAACCTCGTCGGCGCGTTCCACCAACCGCTCGCCGTGCTCGCCGACACCGACCTCCTGCGAACGCTGCCGCCCGCAGCGTTCCGCGAGGGGGCGGTGGAGCTCGTCAAGGCCGGCTGGCTCGCCGACCCGCCGCTCGCGGCGCGCTTCCTGCGCCGCGACTGGGGAGCCTTCCTGCATGCCGCAGGCACGGCGAGCGTGCCCCCGTCCGACGGCGATGGGTCGGCGCTGGCCGAGCTCATCGCCGGGGCGGTGCGGGTGAAGGCCGACGTCGTCGCCGCCGACCCGACGGAGCAGGGCGTGCGCGCGCACCTGAACCTGGGTCACACCCTCGCGCACGCGCTCGAGACCGCCAGCGCGCATGCGCTGCCGCATGGGGAGGCGGTGGCGTACGGGCTCGTGTTCGCCGCGGAGCTCGGGGCGCAGCGTGGCTGGGCCGACTGGCGCGGCGACGCCCGGGCACTCCTGCGTTGGGTGGCTCCATGGCCGCTCCCGGACGTGCCGATCGAGCGCCTGCTGGAGCTCATCGCTCGCGACAAGAAGCGGATCGGCGCGCGGCGACGCTTCGTGTTGCTGCGCACGCTGGGCGATCCAACGGTCGTCGACGACGTGGACGACGACTCGCTCGCGCGCGCCTGGGGCGCGCTTCGGGAGGTGGCGGATGCTGTGGGTCCTGAACGGTCCTAACCTGAACCGGCTCGGCCGGCGCGAGCCCGATGTGTACGGGCACGAGACGCTCGCGGACCTGGAGGCGCGCTGTCGCGCGCTAGGGCAGGCGCTCGGCGTCGAGGTGCGCTGTGAGCAGTCCAACGCCGAGGGCGCGTTGATCGACTGGCTACACGAGGCCGAGGACGGCGGCGCGAGCGGCGTCGTGCTCAACCCGGGGGGGCTCACCCACACCTCGGTGGCGCTGCGCGACGCGATCGCGTCGATCGAGGTGCCCGTGGTGGAGGTGCACCTGTCGAACGTGCACGCGCGCGAACCGTTCCGGCACGTCACGCTCGTCGGCGCGGTGGTGCGCGGCACGATCAGCGGGCTCGGCAGCGCCGGGTACGAGTTGGCGCTGCGCTACCTGGCGGGCCGCGCCTCGGCCTGAGGCGGGGTCTCAACCACGCAGGAAGCCTTGCTCGACGTTGCCCTCCTCGTCGAGAGGCGGAAGGTCGTCGAGCGAGCGCAGGCCGAAGTCGACGAGGAAACGCTCGGTGGTGCCGTAGAGCATCGGTCGCCCCACCACGTCGCGGTGCCCGACCACCTTGACGAGCTCGCGCTCCTGCAGCGTCTCGAGCACCGATGCGCAGTTCGCGCCCCGGGCCGCCTCGAGCTCGCCGCGGGTGATCGGCTGGCGGTACGCGACCAGCGCGAGGGTCTCGACCGCGGCGCCGGAGAGCGCCGGCGAGGGGCGTGGACCGAGGACGTCGGCCAGCGCCGGCACGAGCGCC
>PWQI01000182.1 GCA_003556805.1 Trueperaceae bacterium
CCTCGTCGTCGCCTTTGGCGAGTTCGAAGTACAGCGCCCAGTTGTTGCCGTCGCAGGTCAGGTGCTTGTCAGAATCGGACTCGTGGTGGCCGCCCCAGGCCGTTTCGGCCTCGAGGTCGGTGTCGTTGAGGAAGGCGTAATCCGTGCCGTCGACCTCGACGGTCGTCGTCTCACCGGCCACGACCTCCACGAAGTGGCAGTCGGCCGGCTCGAGCTGGAAGGTGCCGTCCTGGACGTTCTCGCACACGAAGCACGTGCCCTCGTCGACGCCCTCGAAGAGGAAGTAGCCGTCCTCGTCCGTGAAGACCTCCGCGATGCGCTCGCCGCGCACGCCTTCGACGTCCTCGTACAGCTTGATCTCCCAGCCCGCGAGCGGCTCCTCGACGCCCCGGATCTCGTACACCGTGGCGAGATCGGCGGTCAACGCCTTGTACCCCTCGATGTCACCGACGGTGACCTCGACGACCACGAAGTCGCCGTACGCGTAGGGTCCGAGGCCAACGCCCACGACAGCGTCGCGCACGTACCCGCTGCCGGGGATGATCCGCACGATCTCGTCGTTGCCGTGATCGACCACCCAGATGTTGCCGAAGGCGTCCTCGCCGAGACCGAGCGCCTCGCTGACGCCTACGTCGAACCGTTCACTGTCCCCGCTCGCCGGGTCCAGCCGCATCACGTCGCCGCTGGTGTCCGCCACCCAGATGCTGCCGTCGCTGGCCTGCATCAGGCCGCGATGGGCGGAGCCGCCGACGTCGAAGTGCTCCCAAGGGGTGCCGTCCCAGCGCGACAGGTACCGCGCGCGCTCGCTGTCCCAGGGAGTCCCGGCGTCCGAGACCCACACGTTCCCATCATCATCGATGATGATGCCGTACGGGTTGGCCGACGCATTGTCCGGCGCATCGGGCGGCAGTTCGTAGGTGAGGTCATCCCACCCTGCAGCGAGGTCCGTCGTGTCGAACGAGAACACCGCCGGCACGCCATCCGACCCGAACGGTGACGCGTCGCGGCTCACCACGTACATGGTCCCGTTGGGATACAGCGCCGCGAGGTACGGGGTGAAGCCGGTGACATCGATCCGGCCGCCCTCAAGCAACTCACCGCCCTCGTAGGTGAAGCTCTGGAAGTAGTTGCCGCGGTAGAAGCCGATCCAGATGGTGCCGTCGGCAGCGATGTTGATGGTGCGCGGCATGTCGCCCGGCTCGCCCACGTCGAACAGCGTCGTGCGGACTTCTACGTCGAACGGCAAGACGTGTTCGTGGCCACCGGACGTGCTCACGCCAGGCTCGCCACCATCGGCCGCGATGCGCACGACGCTCCCCTGCAACGCGCCGACGCCCTCGCCGGTGCCGGAGTTCAGCACCCAGGCGTTGCCGCCGGCGTCGATCGCCAGGCGCGAGACGCGCCAGTCGATGGCCGCCGCGGCCTCGTGCCCGTCCGGCACGGTGCTGTAGCGGGCCACGGCCGCTGGTGGATCGGCTGCGAGGTTGAGCTTGGAAACGGTGGCGTCGTCCGCGTTGGGGACGTAGGCGAAGTTCTCCGTGACCGCGGGGTCGGACAGTGCTCCGATCAGCGTGTCGTCGCTGGGCCCTTCTGGTGCCGTCGCCATGTTGCAGGCCGCCAGTAAGAAGGCGAGCACGCCGAGCCCGAGGCTCGTGCGGATGAAGGTTCGCATCGTTCTTCCTCTCTCGTCGGTTCGTCTGGTTCGTGTCACGTCGTCTGGTTCGTGTCGTCGTAGCAGCGCGCCGGCCTCACTGCTCCCTGGCGCGCCTCGAGGACGAAGATGCCGAGCGATTTCGTGATGCGGAGCCCCCTCCCCGGCCGGTTGCGCTACTGGCTCCACCTGCCCCGAGCGCCCATCCTGCAGGGCAGGGTTCGCAGCCTCCCATGGCACTCTCCGCTCGTGTGGAGGAGCGGAGGTCTCTTGAACCTAGACGAATCCAACCGTCGCGTCAATGGTTCGTGAGACATCTATCGTGCGAGTAACCTTGCGGGCGCGGGGCTATCCGATTCGCTCCTCTCACGCTCGGGCTGCCGGAGTCCGGCGTGGTCCATGATCGCCGTTCAGATCGACGTTTGCGTCGACACGGCGTGCACCAGCAGGCGATGGAACAGCAGGCCCGGTTCGGCCGCGGCGCGTCCGTTGAACCTGAACGTAAACTCGTCGAGGTAGGCGGGCAGGTGCGGCGGCCGCACGGCCCCCTGGTGCGTGCCCGCCAGCCAGCGTCGCAGCAGCGCCGCCACCCGGTTGACGTTGGGCATGCTCACGCGCACGTCGTCCGGGGCCGCCGAACGCTGCAGCGCGACGTGATCGAAGCCGTGCAGCGCCAGCTCCGCGTACCCCTCGCAGCCGTCGGTCTCCACCCTGGCGCCCTAGCTGACGACGTCCCTGACGAACGGCATGAGGCTGCGGTCCGACGCGTCGGGGACGTGCCGCATGCGCACCCGGCCCAGACCACGCGGCGCGCGCACCTCCACCGCGATCGCCACCAACGGACCGCGCGCCGGTGGTCGCCGGGAGCTGCCCGCCCCCGCCGCGGCGACCACGCGCGCCTCGTCGACCTCCACCAGCCCGTGGAGCGGTGCGCTCTCGGCCGGCGCCATCGCCCCCCGCAGCTTGTGGAGGATCGTCCAGGCGGTCTGGTAGCTGCCGAGACCCAGCACCCGCTGCAGGCCCAGCGCGTTCGCGCCGGTCTTCTGGGTCGTGAGGTACCAGGCGGCCACGAACCACGACCGCAGCGGCGTCCTGGTCTTGGCGAAGACGGTGCCGGCCGTCGCGGAGGTCTGATGCCGGCAGGCTGGGCAGGTCAGCCGCGCGCGTGACTGGCGCCACGGCTCGCCGGCGGCGCCGCACGCCGGGCAGGCGAAGCCGTCCGGCCAGCGCAGGCGCTCGAGGTACGCCAGGCAGGCCCGATCGTCCGGGAACCAGGTGGCCAGCTCGTCCAGTCCGGTCGGGTAGTCGACGCCTGCGACCGGCGTCGACGCGCTTCCCGCGCGTTCGTCGTTGCCCTGGAGGACCAAGGTGGATACCCCCGTTTCGCCGCGGTGAGAACACCACGCGATCCCGTCGAGACGAGCGCCACTGCCGCGCCCGCGTCGTGCCGCACGCTTCCGAGACTAGGCGCAGGCCAGCGCGACGCACGACGGCCAGCCGACGCCGGTCGCGGCTGGCGGCCAGCCGGTAGGCTGAGGGGCGGGACGTTCACCCACCGACCAGACGCGTGTCCGGCGCCGACCATCGCGCCCGCCCGACACGCTGCGCGAGGAGGCCGCCGCATGACGCTCACGCCCACCCAACGGATCGAACGGCTGCGGGTCCGCATCGCCGAGCTCGCCTGCTGGCGCGAGCGCGAGCACGTCGACCTGGCGCGCTGGTCGTTCGGCGGCGCGCCGCTGGCGCTCGGCGCGGCCTGGCCGCAGCGCGACGGCGTGCAGGCGCTCGGCCATCCCGAGGTCGGCGTGCCCGAGCACTGGCCGCTCGACGAGGCCGAGTTGGTGCTCGACGTGGGCGGCGAGGCGCTGCTGACCCTGCACTACCAATCCGGCCAGCAACGCTTCGGCCTCGACCCCTACCACCAGCGCTTCCCGCTCAGCGAGCGGCGCTTCCGACTGGAGGTGGAGGCGGTGGCGCGCCTCCCCTTCGGCGTCCCCCATCCCGACCCCCGCCTCGGGCGCGCGCG
>PWQI01000425.1 GCA_003556805.1 Trueperaceae bacterium
GCCGCCACGCAGGGAGGATCGCATGACGCTGGTGCTCGTGTTCGTGCCCATCGGCGCGTTTCTGGTGCTCGCCGGCCTGCTGTTCGAGCGTGGCCGTGTCGCGCCCACCATCTGGTACGGCGGGCGACCGGCACGCTCGCAGCGAATGCGTCGCTCCGGGCTGCTCGCGAACCGCTTGGCGGGACGGTCGCTGCTGATCGGTGGCGCGGTCGTGATCGTAGCGGCCCTCGCCGCCTGGCTCGCCGGTGCCTCAATCGACGACGAGTTCGTCGCGCTGAGCCTGGTCGCTGCCATCGCTGCTACCTGCATCACCGCGTTGGTGCGCGCGCTTCGGGCGGTGCGCACCACCTGAACCACGTCAACCGGTTGACGCCCCCGCGGCACTGGGCTACGCTCTCTTCGGCCTGACCCGGATCCCGGGGGCCGCTCCCGCCTCGCTCACGGCGGTCGACACCATGCGCAACGTTTCCTGACGCACCCACACACGGTTTCCGGTGACCGACGAGGTCGCCGGCGTCCTGGTGTGCACGCCGCCGTCCTGCGTCGACGGCGAGGCCGTGCGCGCCGCGCTCGGTGCTCCGGGAGCGTTCAGTATGTCGTTACGACTCATCGACGTCGGCTTCGACGTCGCCGATCGACGGCTCTTCGACCATGTCCACCTGACGATCGCGGCGCGTGAGCGCGTGGCGATGGTCGGCGACAACGGCGCCGGCAAGACGACGCTGTTGCGCGTCGCGGCAGGCGTGTCCCCACCGTCTCGAGGCCGCGTCCATCGCGACGGCGGCGCCCACCTGCTCGAACAGGTCGACCTCGCCGACGTCCCGTCTCGCGCGAGCGTGGTCGAGCAGGTCGCCGCCGAACGCTCCGAGCCCCGGCGCGGCGCGTTCGATGCGGCCCTGCGCGAAGCCGGTCTCGACCCTGGCGCCCCGGCCGCGGCGCTCTCCGGTGGGGAGCGTCAGCGGGCCAGGCTCGCTGCGTTGCTCGCCGCGCCGGCGACCATCCTGTGCCTGGACGAACCGACCAACCACCTCGACACCGAGGGCATCGCCTGGCTCCTGGACCGGCTGCACGCGAGCCCCGCCACGCTGCTGGTGGTCGACCACGATCGAGCGTTCCTCGACGCCGTCGCGGAGCGCACCGCCTTCCTCGCCCACGGCGCACTGCGGGTCTACGCCGGTGGCTACCACGAGGCAGCGGCGGCGCTGGCGGCGGACGACGAGGCGCAACGGCGCCGGCACGACGCCCAGAGCGCGCGGCACCGGAAGCTGCGCTCGGCCGCCGACCGGCAGCGCTCGCTCGGTCGCAGCGCCGGCGCTTTCGACCACCGCAGGGCCGACGGACAGGCCACCATGTTCGTCAAGAACCGGGCGGCGGCCGTGTCGCGCACGCACGCCCGCGCCTCGGCAGCCATGCGCGCCCGGCTCGAGCGCGAGACGCCCGAGGCGAAGCCTTTCGACGATCGGCGGACGCTGCGCTTCCGCGCCGCCGACGCCGCGCCGGGACCGAACGAGGTGCTCGTCGCTCGCAGCCTCGGCGTCGAGCGCGGCGGGCGCACCCTGGTCGCCGGCCTCGATCTCGCGCTGCGGCGCGGCGAACGGCTCGTAGTCGAGGGGCCCAACGGGTCCGGTAAGACCACGCTGCTCGAGGTGCTGACGGGACGCCGGCCTGCGAGCGCCGGGACGGCCCGGCACGGCGTCGGCCTCACCCTGACGTACGTGGCCCAAGCCGATCGCGCACCCGGACCCGGCGACACCACGGGAGCGGAGACGGTGGGCGACACGCTCCGCGCCGAACGCGAGCAGCTCACCGACAGCGAGGCGTGGGAGGTGATGGCCTCGGTCGGCGCACCGTGCGCCCCCGAGCGCGCGGTTGCGACGCTCTCCGGCGGCGAGCGCCGACGGCTCGAGCTCGCCCGTGTCGCGCTCACCAGCGCGCACTGCCTGGTGCTCGACGAGCCGACCTTGCACCTCGACGTGCGCGCCATCGAGGCGCTCCAGGGGTTGCTGCTCGAGTTCCCCGGGACCGTGCTGCTGGTGTGCCACGACGCGGCGCTGGTCGCGAGCGTCGCGACGCGGCGGCTGACGCTCGCGGGCGATGGCGGGTGGACGATGGCGTGAACCCGCTCGGCTAGGCGCTCCCGTCCGTGGCCACCTGTGCCTCGGAGCGGCTGACCACGGCCAGCAGCCGGGCTTGATCGTCGGACGACAGCGCCGACGCGCCGTCTCGCACGACCCTCTCGAGTTCGTCCTGGACGGCTGCGCCGATGGCCGTCGTACGGACGAGTCCATGCAGCATCACGAGCGCCTCGAGCAGGTGCTGCGTGACGAAGAGGTTGCCCGAGCTGGCGCGTCGCAGCTCGGCGAAGAGGTGCCGGCTGAGCGGACCGGCGGCCTGCAACGGCACGAACGCGCGCACGACGCCGTCGTCGTCGGCATGCACCTGCCCTGGCACTCCGCGCCGGTCGAGTCGCAAGACCCCCTGCGCGATCCGGTCGATGCACGAGCGGGCCGTGAACGGGTCGTTCATGCTCGGCGACAGCGCCCGCAGGGCGATCTCCAGCAGCTCGTCGAACACGAAGCCGAGGTCCTGCGTCAGGCTGCGGTCGTCGCCGGTCGCGATCGCCTCGTGGACGGTGTCCGCCAGTGCGTCGACGGCGCTGGCGGGGTGCACCTCGGCGACCGGCGCGCCGCGCGTCACGAACGAGCCGACGGTCGGCAAGATGCGGATCACCGCCTCGTGCGTCGACGCCGACTCGACGAGCGTCGCGACGTCGACGGCCTGGAGGTACCCGCCGCGCCGCGCCTCGATGACGCCCAGGTCGTCGCGGAAGTCGGGTGGGACGTCGTCGGCGTGGACGGTCGCGGCTTCAGCGGGCTCCGGCAGGTCGTCGAGCATCGCCTGGAGGGCGTCGTCGACGTCGCCGAGCACGTGCGTGGCACGCACGCTCTCGGCGACGTGATGGAAGAAGTACACCAGCATGCCGACCGTGAAGAACGTCAACGCCAGCGCCACCAGCACCGACACCTGCGGCACGAACGCCTCGATGCCGTCGCCGTCGCCGCCGGTCACCACCCGCAGCACCAGGAGCGAGTACACGAACGTCGCGACGAAGGCGCCCAGCATGAACTGGTTCGTGCGGTCGTGCATGAAGTTCAGCAGCAACCGCGGCCCGAACTGGCTCGACGCCTGCGTCAGCACCAACAGCGTCAGCGAGAACACCACGCCGGCCACCGTGATCATCGACGCCGCGATCGTCGTGAGCACGGCGCGCGCCCCCTCGCTCTGCATCGGCGCGAAGGCGGCGACGTCCCAACGCACCAGCCATTCGTCGCCGAGTTCTCGGTCGACGCCCACGGTGACGATCGACAGCACGAAAGCCGTCACCCCGAGCACCGCCGGCAGGAACCAGTAGCTGGCGTTCAGCGTGCGCCAGGCGTTGCGGACGTTGCTCAACATACGGGCATGATAGACGGGGTGCTGGAGCGAGTGGCCGCCGGCCGTCGAGCTTCCGCCTGGAAGCCCTGCCCGCGGCGCGAATTGACGCGCGCCAGCGACCCCGAGTACACTTTGGAACGCTGACGGCACGGGCGGTTAGCTCAGCGGGAGAGCACTCGCTTCACACGCGAGGGGTCGTAGGTTCAAATCCTATACCGCCCACCA
>PWQI01000306.1 GCA_003556805.1 Trueperaceae bacterium
ACCTCGACGGGCAGCGCGAGGCGGCACTGCGCGTGTTCTCCGACTTCGAGCGACAGCTGCGTGACGAGTTCGGCATCGCGCCCCTCGCGGAGACGCGCTCGATCGTCGCAGCGATCCGGGATGCCGACGACCGCATCGGCCGCGTGCGCGCCGGAGACCGCGCACCGCTCGCGGGAGCGCTCGCCTCGCCTCGAGCCGCGGCAGACGGTGCCGCGGGTGCTGGGAGCGAGGAAGCGGTGGTCCGCCATGAGCGCGCCGACCTCCCGAGCTTCCTCACCGGGTTCATCGGTCGCGCCGACGAGCGCACGCAGCTCACGCGGCTGTTGGACGCCGAGGGCGAGCGACTCGTCACCGTGCTCGGCCTCGGGGGCGTGGGTAAGACCCGCTTGGCCGTCGAGGTGGCCCGCGAGCTCGCACCACGGCTGCGCGACGGCGCGGCCTTCGTCGACGTCGCGGAGCTCGACGACCCCGAGCGACTCTCCCTGGCGCTGCTCGAGGCGCTCGACCCGAGCGAGCGGGTCGCGTTCGACCCCGACACCCACCTCGGTGACGTCCTCAAAGAGCGCGAACTGTTGCTCGTGATCGACACCTTCGAGCACGTGCTGGCGGCCGCTCCGCTGCTCAGCCGGGTGGCCGCCGAGGCACCCCGCGTGGCCCTGCTCGTCACCTCGCGCGTCCGGCTCGGCGTGCCCGGCGAGCGCACGTTCGAGGTCGGCGGCCTGCCCTGTCCCGACGCCGACGCCAGCGCCGAGGCGATCGCCCAGCATCCGTCGGTAGCCCTGTTCGAGGCGGTCGCGGCGCGCTCGCTCGGCGGCTTCAGGGCCACGGAGCGCGACCTGAGGGCCATCGCGCGCGTCTGCCGGCTCGTCGGCGGTCTGCCGCTGGCGATCGAGCTCGCTGCGACGTGGGTGCGGGTGCTGAGCAGCGAGGCGATCGCTGCCGAGCTCAGCGCCGGCGCTGAGCTGCTCACGTCCGCGGCGGAGGGACTCCACGAGCACCGGCACGCGCGCTTCGAGCAGGTGTTCGCGACCTCCTGGGGACTGCTGCGACCCGAGGATCGGGAGGTCTTCGCGGCGCTGGCGGTGTTCCGCGGCGGCTTCACGCGCGCGTCGGCCGCCGTGGTCGCCGGCGCCGAACTCCGGCACCTGCGCTCGCTGATCGACGCCTCGCTGGTGCGGCGCGCAGACGACCGCTACGTGCTGCTCGACGTGATCCGCCAGCTGGCGGAGCAGCGCTTGGAGGCCAGTGGGCAGGCGCGCGCGGTGCGCGAGCGGCACGCCGAGCACTTCGCGCGCCTGCTGCATGCGCACGAGACCGACTTCGACGGTCCCGACCAGGGGGCGCTCAGCGATCGTCTGAACGCCGAGAGCGACAACCTGCGCTCAGCCTGGGCGTTCGCGGTGGAGACACGCAACGTCGACGTGCTCACCCGCATGTCGCGCGGCATGTCGTCGCTGTGGGACCTGAGGGGACGGTTCGTCGAGGCGGCGCGCGCCTTCGCCAGCGCTGGCAGAGCGCTGGAGCAGGCCGACCAGGACGACGACACCCAACTCGCTTGGGCATGGATGCGGCTGCGCGAGGGCTGGTTCCGCTTCTACCTCGGCCGGTACGACGTGTTGCAGCCGCTGCTGCGCCAGGCCTTCGAACGATTCCAGCGCTTCGGGGAAACCGCCGCCGCCGGCACCGCGGCGTACGTGCTCGCGAACACGGCCAACGCGCGCGGCGACCTCGACGCGGGACGCGAGCACCTCGCCGTCGCCATCGACGCGTACCGGCGCGCCGGCGACGGGCTCGGCCTGGCGAAGTGCGAGAGCGCCCTCGGTATGGTCGAGGAGGCGCTCGGGAACGACCGCGAGGCGCACGAGCACTACCGACGCAGCCTGCGCGAGCGCGAGCGTGCGGGCGACGCTCGCGGCGTGATCGTGGTCCGCAACAGCCTGGCGGCCGTCGCCGTCGAACTCGGTGACCTCGACGAGGCCGAAGAGCACCTGCATCATGCGCACATGCTCTCCAGCGCGAGCTCGGACGCCTGGGGCACCGCGTGGACGGCCCACAACCACGGCGACGTGGCGCTGGCGCGCGGCCAACGCGAGGTCGCGCGGGCGTGCTACGAGCGCGCGCTCGACGGCCTGCTACGCCTTGGGCACCACTACGCGGCGACGCTGCCTCGCGAGCGCCTCGGCCAACTCCTGCTCGACACCGCCAGCGACGAGGCGATCGCGCACCTGTGCGCGGGGCTCCGCAGCTCGCTCGACATCGACGCGGCACCGCGCGTGGTGCACTTCGTCGCCTGGCTCGCCCAGCTGCGCGCACACGACGACCCCGAAGCGGCCGTGGCGGCGTTGGTCTGCGCACGCTCGGCGGCGGGCCAACTGCATCGCTCCCGGGCCCTGACCGAGCGGCTGCTCGCGGGCCTGGCCGAGCGCCTCGACGCGGAGGCGTTCGGTCGCGCCGAGCGAGCCGGGATCGAGCGCGACCTGCGCGTGGAGGCCGAGGCACTGCTTCGGTGGGCCGAACTGGTGCCTGCGCGGGCACGCGGGTCGGCGGTGCCCGGCGTCGTCGAGACCGTGTGAGTCGAGTGCGCCGCGGGACGGCCGGTCAGCGCAGCATGAACCCCGCGCCGAGTTCGTCGCCCCGCTCGACCAACCAGGTGGCGTGCCCCATGATCGAGGCGCTGCCCGTCACCTCGGGAACCACCGCGTCGAAGGGGCCGACCCGTGTCGTCTCGAGCGCGCGCCCCGTGAAGACCGAGCCGACGATGGAGGTGTTGTGCAGCGGCGCGCCGAGCGCGAGGCGGCCGCGGGCGACGAGCTGCGCCACGCGTCCGGCCGTCCCCGTGCCGGTCGGGGAGCGGTCGACCTCACGGTCGGCGAAGACGCAGACGTTGCGCTGCTCGATGCCGCCGTCGGTCGTGTCGCCCTCGCCGATGGCGCTGACGCGGTCGGCGAGGATGGTGCCGTAGATCCCGCGTAGCTCGCGCTCGAGCGGGTGCTCGATGGTCGCGGCGGCCATCACCGCGTGCTTGACCTCGTGACCGGCCTGCACCAGGTCGCGGAGCCGTTCGGGCTCGACCGCGAGGCCGACCTGCGCCGCGTCGAGGTAGGCGTAGAAGGCGCCGCCGAAGGCCACGTCGACGGTCACCGCGCCGAACGAGGGCGTCTCGACGGTGAGGTCGCGCGTGTGCAGAAACGAGGGGACGTTGCGGAAGCGCACCGGCCCCGCTCGGCGCCCGTCCCAGGCCACGAAGGCCTCGACGAAGCCCGCCGGGGTGTCGATGCCCACGCGCGTCTCGGGCTCGCTGCGCGCGACCAGGCCCTGCGCCACCGCGACGGTGGCGAGCGCAACGATGCCGTGCCCGCACATGTCGGAGTAGCCCTCGGTGTGCATGAACACCACGCCCATGTCGGCAGCGTCGCTGACGCTGTCGGTGACGTAGGCGCCGTACATGTCGGCGTGCCCGCGCGGCTCCAGGATCAAGGCGCGGCGCACGTGGTCGAGGTGCTCGCGCGCCCAGCGTCGCTTCGCCAGGATGGTGTCGCCCGGCAACCTGGGCACGCCGCCGGTGACGATGCGCAGCGGCTCGCCACCGGTGTGGCACTCGATCGTGGTGTAGCTGGCGCTGAACTCCATGCGACACGCTACACGCGCGAGCGGC
>PWQI01000422.1 GCA_003556805.1 Trueperaceae bacterium
AGGAGCGCGTCCGCCAGCGTGACCTTCGTGTCGCCACGACAGTACGGCGCCGCTGCCGGGACGTTCGTCGGGAACGGCAACGAACCCACCGTAGCGGCGTTCGAGGGTAACGTCCTGATGATCGGTGCCCGCAGCCTCGACGGCGCCACCATCACCGAGACGATCGACGTGACGATCACCGTTCCCGGCTTCGCGCCGTTCGTCTACCGGTTCGATCCGTTCTTCACGCTCGACGGCGTGGTCGCCCTGCTGGTCCGCGACTTCGCGCGCGACGGGGTGCTGAGCACCCTGACCCTCGCCGGGCTCGAGATGCCGCTCGAGGTCGTGACGGCCGAGCGCCTCCCCGGCGTCGTACCGAGCGCAGCCGTCGGCGGCGACATCGTGTTCGAGTTCCCCACGACCACGTTCGTCCGCAGCGTCGACGCGAGCCGCAGGTTGACCGTGCCCACCGTGACGGATGTCGCGCCGGTGTACGGCGCCACGGGGAGGGTGCAGCCGCTCGTCATGCCCGCACCCGATGGCCTCGAGGTGACGTTCGAGACCACGCCCGACACCAACGTCCGGTACCTGATCGAAGCCTACGGGCGTGACCCGGCAGGCCACGCTGGCGCGGCGCTCGCCGTCGGTAGCCCGGCGGTCGTGACCCTGAGCGGTCCGCTGCAGTTCGGCGACGGCTACGCCATCGACATCCTCGCCCTCGGCGCGGACGCCGGCTTCGACCTGTTCGAGCAGCCTGGCCAGATCGACATGGCCGAGTACCTGTTCGTCGACGACGTCGACACCCTGGTTGGAGGTCCAGAGTGAGTACGAACCGAACCCTGCGGCCGACCGGCGGGACGGGGGCCTCACGCCGCCGCGCAGGCGTCGTTCCGGTGGTTGCGCTCCTGGCGGCGCTCCTCACGGTGCTGCTGGCCGCTTGTGGCGTCCAGCCGGTTGAACGCGGCCTGCTTCCCCAACCCGAGTTCGCGCCGGTCCAGAGCGTCAGCCCGAGCGTCGATCCCTTCGTGCGCGACACCGGCGACACGCTGCGGGCCGAGGCGCCGTCCATCTGGTTCGTCGAGATCGATGCGCTGGCGACGCTCGACGGCGGTAGCGTCCAGACGCTCGCCGACGACGCCCTCGACGTTCGACGTGCGGCCGCCGCGGCCGGCATCGACCTCGAAACGCGCTACACGTTCAGCACGTTCATCACCGGCTTCTCCGCGCGGGTCGCGCCGGAGGACGTAGGCGCCCTCGAGCGCCTGCCGGGCGTGCGTCGGGTACTGCCCGTCAGCGTCGTCGACGCACCCGAACCGACCATCGAAGCACGCGGGTTGGTCGAACCGCGGCTCGCCACCGCGCTCGACCTCACCGGCGCCAGGTTCGTCCAGGACGAGCTCGGCTTCGACGGCAGCGACGTCCGCGTGGGCATCATCGACACGGGCATTATGCTCACGCACCCGGCCTTCAGCGGGCGCATCGTCGCCGGCTTCGACTTCGTGGGCGACTTCTACGACGCCAGCGATCCGGCCACCGCCGTCCCGCAACCGGAGCCAAGCCCCGGCTCCCGTCCCGGCGGCGGTGACTGCAACGGCCACGGTACGCACGTCGCAGGCATCGTCGCTGCCGACGACGCGCGTGGCATGGGGGTCGCCCCCAACGCACTCCTGGGCGCGTACCGCGTGTTCGGTTGCGCCGGCTCCTCGCACTCCGACGTCATCCTGGCCGCCCTCGAACGCGCTTTCGCCGACGGCATGGACGTCGTCAACCTGAGCTTGGGCAGCAACAACGGTTGGCCGCAGGACTTCCTGTCGATCGCGCTCGGGCGGATGCTCGAGGTGGGTGTCGTGCCCGTCGCCTCGGCCGGGAACAACGGTGCCAGCGGCATCTACACCGTCGGCTCGCCCGGCGCGGGCGCCGACGTGATCACGGTCGCCTCCTTCGACAACACCACCCAGGCGCTCGACGTCATGGAGGTGAACGGCACGACCGTTCCGTTCACCGAGCTCACGGGCGCGCCGGCGGCGCCCACGGAGGGCACGACGCCGCCCATCGTCTACATCGGTCAGGGCTGCGCGACCGACGCGTACCTCGACGATCCGACCGGCTTCGTCGCGCTGATCACCCGCGGCGCCTGCCCGTTCGCCGAGAAGTACGACCGCGCGTACGCCGAGGGCGCGGTCGGCGTGATCATCGAGAACAACGAACCCGGCATCTTCTCCGGCACGCTTGGCGGACCCCGCGAGGACGGGTTCGGGATAGCGATCTCCGGCACCGACGGCACCTTCATCAAGTCGCTGATCAGCGCTGGCGCCGAGCCGGCGATCACCTGGACCGGTGAGACGACGCTGGTGCAGAACCCCACCGGCGGCCTCATCTCGACGTTCAGCTCCTACGGGCTCGCGCCCGATCTCAGCCTCAAGCCCGATCTGGGCGCGCCGGGCGGCTTCATCAACGCACCCTACATCGTGAACGCCACCCCGGGCCAACCGGGCTCCGGCACGGCCACCTACGCGGTGCTGAGCGGCACCTCCATGTCGAGCCCGCACGTCGCCGGTGCCGTGGCGCTGCTGCTGCAGGCCCGGCCCGACGTGCCTCGCGACCGCATCCGCGACGCGCTCATGAACACCGCCTGGCCGATGCCGTGGAACCTCAACCCCGGCCTCGGGTTCCCTGACTCGGTGCATCGCCAGGGCGCCGGCATGATCGACATCGCCGAAGCGATCGCGACCAGGACCTACGCGCTGCCGGCCTCCCTGGCGCTCGGCGAGAGCGCAAGCGGCACGTACGTCGACGTGATCACCCTCCACAACGACACCGACGCACCCATCGTCTACGCCCTCACCCAGTTGGATGCCTTCGGCCTCTCGCCGGTCGCCACGGTCGGCGCCAGCGACGCCCCGGGCTTCGCCCTCGCGCCGCCGCTGGTCGAGTACTTCGCGCTGCAGCAGAGCACCCAGTTCGTCCCGATCGACGCCGTCACGGTGCCCGCGGGCGGTCTCGCCTCGTTCCGGGTACGCGTGACCGCGAACCCAGCGGCGTCCGCCTCGACCATCTACGGCACGTACCTGGCGTTCCTCCCGATCGGTGCGACCGACGGCGCCGCCCCGATCCTGGTGCCGGCCGCCGGCTTCGTGGGCGACTACCAGCAGTTGCCGCTGTACTGGCTCGATCCGTTCCTGGCGCTGGTCGACGGCACGAGCGTGTTCCTGCTGCCCGAGGGCTGGACCTTCACCATGCGCGACGGCGACGTCCCCACCTTCGGGGTCGGCATGCAGCACGCCGCGCAGGTGCTCAGCGTCGACGTGGTGCCGCTCGCGGACCGCGCCTGGATCGGTCCCCAGCTCGGGCTCGAGGCCGAACTCGTGCGCCGCAACAACCCCGGCACGGTCAGCATCTTCGGCCTCGGCGACCTCGACGCCTCGCAGTTGCCGAGCGGCGAGTACAAGCTGCGCGTCACCGCGCTCAAGGCGCTCGGCGACCCGACCAACCCCGCCCACGTCGTGGTGCGCGAGACCCCCCGCTTCTTCATCAACCGCTTCGCACCGAACTGAGGCACCCCCACGTGCGTTGCGTACGGCGGCCGACCCTTAGGTCGGCCGCCGGACGCAACGCACGTGGGGGTGCGTCAGTTCGGTGCGAAGCGGTTGATGAAGAAGCGGGGGGTCTCGCGC
>PWQI01000037.1 GCA_003556805.1 Trueperaceae bacterium
GCAGCCGAACTCCAGGGCGAGCTCGAACGGCGCATCGAGGTGCAACGAGCGCTGCTTGACGTCTTCGAGCGCTTCGTGTCGGGCGACGACGTCGACGCTCCTGCGATCGTGCTCGATCGCGCCATCGCGACGGTGCCCGCTGCGACGCGCGGCAGCGTGATCCTGCGCTCGCACGACGGTACCTACCGGTTCGCCGCGCTGCGTGGCTACGACGAACGCCAGCTCGCCGATGTTCGTTTGCCCGCCGAGGAGGTGCTGTTCGGCCACGACTGGCGCGACGGGCGCTCGTTCGTCGTACGCGACGTCGAGCGCGCGAACCAGCGCCTCGAGCGCCTCGGCGAGTCCTACCGAGCGCTGGTGCAGGTCACGCGGGCCGCCGCGGCCGCCGAGTCGCTGGTGGCACCGGTCGTGGTCGACGGCGCGCTGATCGCCGCCATCTCCTTGGAGCACACGGCGGCCGAGCACCGCTTCACGGCCTCGGACGGCGAGACGCTGAGCCTCTTCGCGCAGAGCGTCGGCGCCCTCTTGGAGCGGAACGAGGCGCGCCAGCACGCGCACATGCTGGCCCGCGCCGTCGACGCCTCGTCGGACGGGATCGCGATCATCGACATGCCCGCCGACGATGGCACACCGCGCGTCCACCACGCCAACCGCACCTTCGCCCACACCTTCGCGTTCGACCTCGATCACGCCAGCGCCTGGCGCCCCGACCAGGTGCTCGACCAGGCAGAAGCCGAGCGCGTGCGAGCAGTGGTGGAGCGCGTCGTGACGACCGGGGCGTCGGAGCGCTTCGACGTCGCGATCGCGCCGCCCGGTCGCGCACCGGCCTGGATCGAGGTCGGTCTCACCCGACTCGAGGTCGGCGCCGGCGGGGCGCGACTGCTCGTCGCCGTGCGCGACGTCAACAAGCGGCGCGCATACGCAGCCGAGCTGGAGCGGCTGAACGTCGATCTCGCGGCGCGGCTCGGCGAGGCGCGCACGCTGGAGGCGATCGACGCGGCGATCGCCGCGGGCAGCGACACGGCAGGCACGCTCGGGCGCGTGCTCGCGCACGTCCGCCAGCGACCGGACGTCGCAGCCGCGCGCCTATGGGTCAGCGACGAGCGTTCCGGGGAGACCTTCCTGGCGGTCGAGGACCCACCGAACGGGACCGGCTTCGACGAGGCCGATGCCCGCTATCGCTCCTGGCCGCTTCGGATCCAAGGCGCCGACCTCGGGTGCCTCGAGGTCGTCCTGACCGATGCCTCCGAACCGGACGCCGGATGGCACCGCTTCATGGGCGTGGTGGCGGCGCAGGTGGCGATCGCGGTCTCGCACGTACGGATGCTCGACCACCTGCGTGACAGCGCGCGCGCCTACGCCGCGTTGGCGGAGTTCGGCGGCGCCATCGAGGACGTCGACGACCCCGACACGCTCATCGACCTCGGCGTGCGAAGGCTGCTCGAGGAGTTCGGCATGGACCGCGGCGGCTACTTCGAGCTCGACGGCCGCAGCCTGATCGCCCGTCGGCGCTGGGACGCGCGCGACGCCAGCGCGAGCCAGGCGATCGACGTGCAGCTGACGGCGGGCGAAGGGGCCATCGGCCGGGCCGTGACGTCCGGCGAGCCGATCTACGTACGCGACTACGCCACGTGGAAGCACGCGATGCCCAGCTTGGTCGATCTCGGCCTGCGTTCCATCCTGGCCCTGCCCGTGCGGAACGAGGGGACGGTGCGGGCGGCCATCGGTCTGGGCTCGTACGGCCACACCGTCGTCCTGCGCGACGACCAGGTCGCTATCGCCCGAGCGTTCGTCCGGCGCTTGGAGCGCGCGCTCGAGCGCGTCGCCGACCGGCGTCAGATCCAGCGCACGCGCGAGGAGGCCTTCCGCGCGCTCGGTGTGGCGCTCGAGTACCGCGACTACGAGACGAAGGGCCACACCGACCGGGTGGTAGCGATGTCGCGCAAGCTCGGTCAGCGCGTCGGCCTGGATGAGCACGACCTCGAAGCGCTCGCCTGGGGGGCGTACCTGCACGATCTGGGGAAGATCGCCATCGCCGACGAGATCCTCCTCAAGCCGGCGCGACTGACCGCGGCGGAGTTCGCGCAGGTCAAGCGCCACACGGTGGTCGGCTTCGACATGAGCCGCGACCTCGCCTTCTTGCCGCACGGGACGCGGCTCGTGGTCCGCTCGCACCATGAGCGTTGGGACGGCACGGGCTATCCCGACGCCCTCGCGGGCGACGCCATCCCGTACCTGGCCCGGCTCTTCGCCCTCGTCGACGTCTACGACGCGCTGACGTCGGAGCGCCCGTACAAGCACGCCTGGAGCCACGAGGAGGCGGTCGCCGAACTCGCCGCACAGGCCGGCCATCAGTTCGACCCCGAGCTCACGCGCGCGATGCTGGACCTGCTGGCCGAGCCCGAGGACGCCGACACCGCCTGAGCGCCGCGCTACGCTACGCGTAGGAGGATCCATGCCACACGTCCCGAGCAGCGACGTCGCCCGTACGCGTGCCATCAAGCGCTACGTATGGGCGCGCGACCAGCGCTTCGTGGCGACGTGTGCGCTCGGCGTCGAGCCGCTGCTGGCGGTGGAGGTGGCCGCGCTCCCCGCTGCCGCCTCGGTCACGCAACGGCCAGGCGGAGTCGTCTTCGACGCCCCTTTCGATTCGCTGTACCCGGCGCTCCTGACGCTGCGCACCGCCGAGTCGCTCAGGGTGGTGCTGGCGACGAGCGTTGCGGCGACGACGTACCCGATGCTCCACGACCAGTTGACGCGCGTGCGCTGGTCGCTGTGGCTGCCGGAACGGTGCGCGCTCACCGTGCGGGTGGTCAGCCGCGCCTCGCGCCTGCGCGACGCTGCGGGGCTCGAGCACGCCCTGCGTGGCGCGCTGCGCCGCCACGGCATCGAGCCCGACGCCGACGACGCTCCACCGTTCACGATCCACCTGCGCATCGAGCAGGACCGCGCCTCGACGTCGCTCGACCTGGGCGGCGCCCTTTACCGACGCTCTGGCGACAAGTGGGTCTCGCGCACCACCATCCGCGAGACGACCGCCGCCGCGCTCGTCCGGCACGCAGACATCACCGGTGCGGACCTGGTGCTCGACCCCTTCTGCGGCTCGGGCACGCTGCTCGCCGAGGCGCTCGAGGCGACGCTCGGCGTACCCGCCGGTCGGCGCCGCACCCCGCCGTTCGCCGCCTCGCCCGCCTGGAAGATCGAGCGGGCGCGGCACGCGTCGCGCCTGTTCGGCGCCGCGGAGACGGAGGCGGTGTCGCCGCCGCCCGTGCTCGGACGCGACGCCGACGAGCGCGCTGTCGCGATCACGCGGCGCAACCTCGAGGCCGCCGAACTGCTCGAGCACGTCGCTCTCGAGACCGGCCGTGCTCAAGACCTGGACCTCGCGGCGCTGGCGCGCGACGCTGGGGCGACCGCGCCGCTGCTGCTCTCCAACCCGCCCTACGGGAAGGCCGCCACATCGCTGGGTGCGCCACCCGACGAGCTGCTGCGCGACGTGCTGTCGAACGCCAGCGGCTGGCGTTTCGCGCTGCTGTTCCCCGCCCCGGACGTGTTGGCGAACCATCCCAAGGTCCAGGTCGAGCAACGGCTGCCGGTGGTCACGGGCGGACTGCGCAACGCCTTCGTGCTGGGATCCGTGCGGCCCTGACGC
>PWQI01000440.1 GCA_003556805.1 Trueperaceae bacterium
CTCCCCAACACGGAGATCGTGCTCACCGACCTTCGCGGTCAGCAGGCCGAGCTCACGCTCGACGACCTCTCGCAGATCCTCATCCTGGACATCAGGCGGTGACCATGAAGCGAACCCGTATCCTCATCACCCTCTTGGCCGTAGCGTGGCTCGCGCTCGGTACCGCCATGGCGCAGCCGCGCACCGAGCTGCCGGAAGACGCGCGCTTCGACGTGCCCGTGGCCTTCTCGACCGGTACCAACGGCGAATCGCTGCCGGCCATGATCTCGGCCCTGGCCCGCTCCGTGGGGCTCACCCCGGTGGTCGACGACGTCCCCCCCATCGACATCGTCTACGACATCGGCGACCCCAAGCCCTTCCGCCAGGTGTGGTCGCTGGTGCTCACCCTCAACGACCTCGACTACGTCCTCCAGGAGAACGACGTCGTGGTGGTGGGCACGCCCGAATCGCTGCGCCGCCTGAGTTCCGGCGCCGAGCGGCGCGAGCCCAGCCTGCAGCGCTTCTACCGCGTCGGCAACGACCCCGCCCAGGTGGCGGCCATCCTCGAGCGGGTGGTGCCCGAAGCCTCGATCGACACGCTGCCCGGCAACAACGCCATCATCGTGGTGGGCACGCAGGCCGAGCACGACGCCGTGAGCGCGGCGCTGGCGGAGTTCGACCAACCGCGCGACGCGATCGCCCTCGAGCAGCGCACCTTCTTCCTGTCGCACGCCAGCGCCGACGCGCTCGCCGCCACGATCGCCGACACGCTGATCGTGCTCGACGCCAGCGGCGCGCCGGTCACGAACTACCGCGTGGTCGCCGACGGCCGCACCAACAGCCTGGTGGTAACGGGCAGCGCCGCCGTGATGGAGCGCATCGGCGAGCTCATCAGCGAGCTCGACACGCCCGAGGAGCCCACCGTCCGGCGGCTGTACCGCACCGCCAGCGACGCCGCGCGCCTCGCGGCCATCGTCGAGCGCGTGGTCCCCAACGCCACCATCGACGTGCTACCGGAGACCAACGCCTTCTTCGTGCGCGCCACCGAAGCCGACCACGAAGCCGTGGAAGCCGCCCTGGAGGAGTTCGACACCGTCGAGCCCGAACCGGTCGTGGAGCCCACCGTCCGCAGGCTGTACCGCGCCGCCGGCGACGTGGAGCGCATCGCCGCCATCGTCGAGCGCGCCGTTCCCGGCGCCAGCGTCGACGTGCTGCCGGAGACCAAGGCCTTCTACGTCGACGCCACCGAAGCCGACCACGAAGCCGTGGAAGCGGCCCTCGACGAGTTCGACACGGAGCCGGCCGACCCCACCCTGCAGCGCATCTACCGCACCAGCGGTGACGTCGCCAGCCTGGTGTCGATCCTCGAGAGCGTCGCGCCCGGCGCCCGCGTCGAGGTGGTGCCCGGCACCAGCCGCTTCGTGGTGGAAGGCACCGAGACCGACCTGGCCCTGGTCGAAGCCGCCATCGACGACTTCGAGCGCGAGCCCGACGCGGTCGATGTCGATGACGAGCCGATCGTGGAGCGCATCTACCGGGTCGAGAACGAGCCCAGCCAGGTGGCCGAGATCCTGCGACGCATCGTTCCCGGCGCCCGCGTCGAGGCCCTGCCCGGCACCAACGCGCTGATCATCGTCGCCACCGAAGCCAACCACGAGGCCGTCGCCGACGCGTTGCTGGAGTTCGACGCGCCCGAGGACGTGGTGCAACTCGAGCAGCGCACGTACTTCCTGTCGAACGCCCGCGCGAACGACCTGGCCGGCGTGCTGCAGGGGACCGTGCTGGTGGGCGACGAGGAGAACGGCCGCCTGGACGACCTCACCGTGGTGGCCGAGCCGCGCACCAACAGCCTGATCGTCACCGGCAGCGCCACCGTCCAGCGCCGCTTCGCCAACCTGATCGACGAGCTCGACCGGCCGCAGCGCCAAGTGAACATCCAGGTGCGCATCCAGGAGATCACCCGCTCGGCCTCGCTGAGCCTGGGCATCGACTGGGGCGCGGGCTTCGGCAACATGAGCGCGCAGATCCTCTCCGGGGGCCTGAGCTTCATCTTCGACACCACCCAGGTGATCTCCAGCCTCAACGTGCTGGCCGTGCTCGACGCGCTCGAGACGCAGGGGCTCACGCGCCGCGTGGACGACAGCAACATCACCGTGGTCGACGCCGGCAGCGGCCGCATCCAGTCCGGCGGAACGCTCTTCATCACGCTGCCCGGCGCCAACGAGAACATCGAGCGGACGATCCCTTACGGCGTGCAGGTGGACGTCACGCCGCGCATCGCCGCCGACGGCCGCATCACGCTCGACGTCGAGGCCAGCGTCGACGACCTCGTCTCCGCCGCCACCGACCCGACCTTCCAGAACATCGCCACGCGCAACGTCAGCACCACCATCAGCGTCGAGGAAGGCCAGACGGTGCTGCTCGGCGGTCTGCTGCAGAACTCGCTGCAGCTCTCGCGCCGGCAGATCCCCGTGCTCGGCAGCCTGCCGATCGTCGGTGACCTGTTCTCGCAGAACATCACCGAAGAGGACAGCGTCGACCTGCTGATCATCCTCACCGCGCAGATCATCGAGTAGGCGCACGGCACACCGCCCGTCCAGGATCGCGGCCCGCCCCACCCGGCGGGCCGCTTCACGTGCTCATCCCCGGCCGCGCCGCCGTGTGACGCGCGCGAGGTGCGTCCTGGACGGTGCATTCGCGGCAGCATGATAGGCTCGGCCATGCTCAGGTACCTCTCGGCCGGCGAGTCGCACGGCCCCGCCCTCACCGTCATGCTCGACGGCGTCCCCGCCGGCCTGGAGCTGCTCGCCAGCGAGCACGTCGACCCCTGGCTGCGGCGCCGCCAGGGCGGCTACGGCCGCGGCCGCCGCCAGACCATCGAGACCGACAGCGCCCGCTTCCTGGGCGGCGTGCGGGCCGGCCGCAGCACCGGCGCCCCCATCGCGATGCAGATCGAGAACCGCGACTGGCGCAACTGGAGCGCCATCATGGACCCCGAACCCGGCGGTGAGCCGCGCAAGCGCGCCCTCCACGCCGCGCGCCCGGGCCACGCCGACCTGACAGGCGGCATCAAGTACGGCCACAAGGACCTGCGCGACGTCCTCGAGCGCGCCAGCGCCCGCGAGACGGCGTCGCGCGTGGCGGCCGGGGCCGTGGCCCTGCGGCTGCTCCAGGAGGCCGGTGTGAAGGCCTGCGCGCGCGTGATCGCCATGGCCGGACTCCCCTGCGACGGCGGCATGGACTGGGACCGCCTCGGCGACCTCGACCAGAGCCCCCTGCGGACCTTCGACCAGAGCGCCGAGGCCGCCATCATCGCCCGCATCGACCAGGCCAAGCGCGACGGCGACACCCTCGGCGGGGTGGTGGAGGCGCGCTTCCACGGCCTGCCGGTGGGGCTCGGCAGCTTCGTACAGTGGGACCGCAAGCTCGACGGGCGCCTGGCGCAGGCGGCAATGTCGATCCCGGCCATCAAGGCGGTCGAGATCGGTGACGGCTGGTACGGCGCCGGGGTGCCCGGCTCGAGCGTGCACGACGCGATCTACCGCGACGACGCGCGCGGCTACCGGCGCGACCCCACCCGCGCCGGCGGCCTCGAGGCGGGCATGACCACCGGCGAGGAGCTGGTGGTGCGCGCCGCCATGAAGCCGATCGCCACGCTGATGAAGCCCCTGC
>PWQI01000397.1 GCA_003556805.1 Trueperaceae bacterium
ACGGCGACGTCGTGCTCCATCACGGCGAGTTCGATCGCGCGCCGCAGGCCGGACTCGTCCGTGCGCCCCATCGCGACGTTCTCGCGCAGCGTGTCGGAGAAGAGGCGCGGCACCTGGCTGGTGTAGGCGCTGTGCGGCGGGACGAAGTGGCTCGCCGGGTCGGTCACCAGCGTGTCGTTCCACCACACCTCGCCCGCCTCGCGCGGGAGCAGCCCCATGAGCACGCGCACCAGCGTCGACTTGCCGGAACCGACGCGTCCCGTGACGACGGTGAACGAGCCGCGTGGGAGCTCGAACGAGACGTCGTCGAGCGCGAGCGTGCCGTCGCCGTGGCGGGCCCTGAGGCCCCGCACACGCAGCTCGCGCAGCGGCTCGGTGGCGGGTCGCGTGTCGAGGAAGGGCGGTGCTCCGTCCTTCAGGTACAGCTCGGCGGGAGCGACGACGGTCTCCGGACCGCCGTCGTGCAGCAGGGTGGCGAGCCGCTCGAAGGCGACCCCGGTGCGCTTGTGCTGCACCATCATGGCGCCCAGGAACGAGATCGTGCCGGTGAGCCGCGGCAGGAACGTCACGAACAGCGCGAAGTCGCCGACCGTGAACGTGCCGCGCTGCATGGCGCCCGCGCCGATCAGCAGGATGATGCCCGTGGCGACGTTGACCATGTTGTCGTTCACCGACTTGAACACCTCGGCGAGCAGCGAGTCGGTCAGGGCCGTGCGCCTACGCACGGCGTTGCGGCGGTCGAACTCCGCCAGGACGCTCTCCTCGCGCCCCGCGCCCTGCACGGCCTGGACCGCGTTGAAGGTCTCGCCCAGGAAGTCCGTCACCCGGCCCGTTGCCTCGCGCATGGCGCGGCGCACGCGCCGGATGTGGGGACGCAGCGCATTCGTGAGCAGCAGCGTGAAGAGCAGCGGCAGGCAGATCAACGCGGTCATGAGCGGGTCGACCTGGTACATCACCACCAGGGCGATCGCGGCGAAGAGCACAAGGCCCCACATGTCGACCCACTGCTCGAGGTACTGGCCGATGTCGTCGACGTCGTCGCGGAAGCGGCTGATCGCCTCGGAGGGGGAGTCGGGGAGCCGGCGCGTGCCGGGGGCGGTGAGCAAGTAGGCGAGCAGGTTGCGCCGCATCCTGGCGACCACCTCTGCCCAGTAGCTCGACCAGGCGTACACGCCGCCGGCGAGCGTGGCGATGCGCGCCACATCGACGGCCAGGGCCAAGGCCAGGTAGGTCCAGGGGCTGAGCGCCGCCGCAGCCTGGCCCGAGAGACCGTCGAAGATGCCCTTCATGAAGAGCCCGGCGAGCACGGGCGAGGCGTGGACGAAGAGCCAGATCGCGACGTTCACGAGCAGCAGCGCCGGCCGGTGCCAGGCGAGGGTGAGGAGCAGCCGCAGCGTGGGCGGTCCTGCGCGCTCACGCGCGGCCGCGGCGGTCGGTGTGGTGGTGACGGTGGTCATGCGAGCTCCAAGAGGTCGGGATGGTCGGTGTCGACGCCGCGGCCGGCGGCCAGCAGGCGGGCGTAACGGGAGGTCGGGTCGGCGGCCAGGCGCGCTCGCGGGCCGTGCTCCGCGACGCGACCAGCGTCCAGGATCATCACCTCGTCGGCGCGCTCGATCGTCTCCAGGCGGTGGGCGATGATGATCGCCGTCCGCCCGCGCAGGAGCCGGTCGACGCAGCGCTCGAGGTGCCGCTCGGTGGCGGGGTCGAGGCGCGACGAGGGCTCGTCGAGGATCACCAGGCCGGGGTCCTTGAGGAAGACCCGGGCGAACGCGAGCAGCTGCGCCTCGCCGGCGGAGAGGTTGCCGCCGCCGGCCTTCACGAAGGTGTCGAGCCCGTCGGGGAGGTGTGCGAGCCAGTCCCCGAGGCCGACCTCGTGGAGCACGGCCAGCACGCGTTCGTCGGGCACGTCGCGGTCGAAGAACGTCAGGTTCTCCCGCACGCTGGCCTGGAACAGCTGCACGTCTTGCGTGACCATCCCGACGCGGGCGCGGAGCTCGGCCAGGTCGACGTCGGTGGTCGCCACGCCACCGAGTCGCACGGCGCCCGCATTCGTGTCGTAGAAGCGGAAGAGGAGGCGCGTCAGCGTCGTCTTGCCGCTCCCCGTGCGTCCGAGCAGGCCCAGGACGCGCCCCGGCGCGAGGCGCAGGTCGACGCCGTCCAAGATCGGCGGGGTGTCGGGTGCGGCGTCGGCGTACGAGAAGCGCACGCCCTCGAAGCGCACCTCGAGGGCGCCGCTCGGGAGCGCCCGTGCGGCTCCCGGGGTGAGCGCGCTCTCGGTGCGGAAGAGCTCGTCGACGCGGCCGATGCTGGCGCCGGCGCGCTGCAACTGCTGCATCTGCTGGGTGATCTGCTCGATGGGTGCCTGCAGCATGATCATGTACTGGAAGACCATGTAGCCCGTGCCGAGCGTGATGGCGCCGATGGTGACGAGGTGGATAGAGGCGCCGAGCGTGACGAGGCTGCCGAGCACGAAGAGCCCGTAGCTCGAGAGCCACACCACCGAGCGCAGCATCCAGGCCCGGCGGGTGTCGAAGAAGAAGGTGCGCACGGGCGTGAGGAAGCGGTGCAGCGCGTGCGGACCGCCGCCGTTCGCGCGGACGTCCTCGATGCCGGCGAGGCGCTCCTCGATGAAGCCGAACACCTTGGCGTTGGCCTCGCGCTCGAGCGTGGTGGCGGGGACGGCGACCTCGCGCGTGCGCGCCAGCACGGCCAGCTCGAGCAGCGTGAACAGCGTCAACGCCGCGCCGATCCATAGGTTCTCGATCCATAACACCGTGAGGATGCCGACGAGCAGGAGCATCCCGCCCAACACCCGGACGGAGAACTGCGCGAAGAAGTCCGACAGCGCCGTGACGTCGCCGTCGATCCGCTCGATCATCTCGCCGGCGGTGCGCGTCTTGTGAAAGCCGAGGTCGAGCCCCAGGCAGTGCCGCGCGAGGTCACCGCGCAACGCGTTCGTGGCGGTCCAACCCACCGCCGCGCCGGCGTAGGTCGCGCCGGCGCCCAGCAGCTGCGTGAGGAGCGCCACGACCAAGAACAGCAGCGCCAGGCCCGCAAGGCCCCCAGGCGCCCACCACACCGGGTCGGCGACCATGGCGGCGTCGATGCCCGCACCGCCGGCGGCGCTGGCGCTGGCGGCGTCGATGAAGCGCCGCAGGATCTGCGGCACCAGCAGCTGCAGGCCGATGCTCCCGAGCAAGAGCAGGGCCAGCGCGAGCGCGGCGCGCCACTGCGGGCGCAGGTAGCGGCCGAGCATGCGCCCGTAGCGCTGGAAGGTGGGTGCGCGCGGGGCGGCGGGGGTCGGGCGGACGGCGGTGGTGGTCATGGCTCCCCCCTCGGGAGACGGCGTCGGAGCTGCGGGTGGTGTGGCTTCGGTGTCGCCCGCGGGCCGTGATCTCTAGGGGGACCATCGAAACGACCGTGGGCTTCTGGGAGGGCCCACGGTCGAGGTTCGTCGCGTGAATGCGTTGCCGGTCAGTCGGCAGACCTCTCCCTGGGCACCGGGGCGCGCGGCCCGGCCGCGTTCATCGCGGCGGGGCGGAACCGTCCGGCGAGGCCGGTACGGAGCGCGAGGGTGCGTGGGAACAGGTCGATCATGACGAGCGAATAGTAGCGGGGAATACAGTGCATGTCAAGAGGCGTGCGGGG
>PWQI01000215.1 GCA_003556805.1 Trueperaceae bacterium
CTCGCATCTACGTCATCACGCCCCGGGCGCCACGTCGCGCCCGGGGCGTACACTTGTCGGATGGTTCTGGTGGGCGTACACGATGTCCACAAGTGGTACGGCGGGCAGACGGTCTTGGACGGGGTCCACCTCGAGCTCACGCCGGGCGATCGCACCGCGCTCATCGGTCGCAACGGCAGCGGCAAGTCGACCCTGCTGCGGTTGATCCACCGGGTCGAGGCGCCCGACGCTGGAAGCGTGTTCGTGCGCGCCGGGGTGCAGGTCGGCATGCTCGAGCAAGACCCCGACTTCCCGCCGGACGCCACGATCGACGCGGTCGCCGACGCGGCGTTCACGGAGCTCGACGCCGCTCAGCTCGAACTCGAGACGCTCGAGCGAGCGGGGCTCGACGACCCGGAGCGCTACGCCCGCTGGGAGCCCCTGCACGAGGCCTTCGAGCGCCGTGGCGGCTACGCTCGGCGCGCTCGCCGCGACGCGGTGCTGCATGCGCTCGGCTTCGCCGGACGCGGCGCCCAGCGCGTCGCCGGCCTGTCGGGCGGCGAGACCACGCGCCTCGCCCTCGCGCGCCTGCTCATGGCACAGCCCGACGTCGCCCTGCTCGACGAGCCCACCAACCACCTCGACCTCGCGATGCGGGCCTGGCTCGAAGGCTTCCTCGGCCGCTACCCCGGCGCGGTGGTGGTGGTGTCGCACGACCGGGCCTTCCTCGACGGCGCGTGCACGCGCACGGTCGAGGTCCGGCGCGGCGCGTTGCGGCAGGCCGACCTGCCGCCGAGCCGCTACCGCGAGGCCGAGCGCGAGCGCGAGCTCCTCGAGGCCAAGACGCGCGAGAACCAACGCAAGGAGCACGAGCGCATCAGCGCGGCGGCGGCGCAGATGAAGCACTGGGCAGGGCAGAACGCCAAGCTCCACCGCCGCGCCAAGGCGATGGAGGGGCGCGTCGAGCGTTACGCGCAGACCATGCTCGAAGGTCCGCCGCCACCCGACCGCAGCACCCGCTTCACGTTCCCGGCCTCCGAGAGCGGTGACGTGGTGCTCGACGCGCGCCACCTGCGCGCCGCCTTCGGCGAGCGCGTGCTGTTCGACGGCGTCGACCTCGGCCTGCGTCGGGGCGAGCGGGTCGTGCTGGTGGGGCCGAACGGGGCGGGGAAGACCACGCTGCTGCGCATCCTGACGGGCGAGCGGCCCAGCGACGACCCGCGCGGCGCGGTCCGCTGGGGCGCGCGCGTGCGCGTCGGCTACTACGATCAGGCCCTCGCGCGCTTCGACCCCGAGGCGACGCTGCTCGAGACGCTGCTGCGGCTCGTCGGCGAGCGCGCCGCGCACGACCTGCTCGGCCGCTTCATGTTCCCGTACGACGCGCAGTACAAGCGGGTCGCCGACCTCTCGGGGGGCGAGCGAGCCCGGCTCGCGCTGCTCGACCTCACCATGCTCGAGGCCAACGTGCTGGTCCTCGACGAGCCGACCAACCACCTCGACCTCGAGATGATCGAGGCGCTCGAGGACGCGCTGGACGTGTTCGAAGGCACCCTCGTCGTGGTGTCGCACGACCGGCGGCTGCTGACGCGCCTGGCCCAGCGCGTGTGGGAGGTCGAGGATGGCCGCTTCGAGGACTACGAAGGCGACTGGTCGTACTTCGAGCGCCAGCGCGCCGTGCGGCGAGGCGGTGCGCAGGGCGAGGGCGACGTGGCGGTGGGGCTCGCATCAGGTGCGACGGGCGGCGGCGCGCGCCGCCCCGACGGCGACGAGCGCAGCACCTGGCAGCTCGAGCGTGCCGCGGAACGGCTCGAGGCCGACGTCGAACGGTGCACGGCGGCGCTCGAGCGGGCCGAAGCCGACCTGGCGCGGTTGAACGACGCGGCGGCCGAGCGGCCCGAAGCGGTCGACGCGGGCGAGCTCGCCGCGGCCGGTAAGGCCTACACCGCTGCCGAGGCGGCGCTGCTGGCCGCCATGAGCGCCTGGAGCGACGTCGACACGCTCCTCCAGGGCCGCCGGGCGGCGCCCGACGCCGCCGAGCGGCTGCTACAGTGAGCCCCGTGAAACGCGTCCGGTACCAGAGTTTCGACGGGATCCACTGGGGTGAGCTCGATGGCGGCTCGGTCCAGCAGCTGACCGGCATGATGGGCTCGCCGACCGGGCATCAGGTCGACCTCTCCGAGGTCACCCTGCTCGCCCCCTGCGAGCCGCGCCTGATCGTCTGCGTCGGCAAGAACTACGCCTCCCACGTGGTCGAGATGGGAGGCACCGTCGACGACCTGCCGAGCGAGCCCGGCATCTTCCTCAAGGGCCTCAACACGCTCTCGGGACCCGGCGACGACATCCCCTCGCCGCCCTGGACCGACGAGCTGCACTTCGAGGGCGAACTCGCCGTCGTGATCGCCCGCAGCATGCGCGACGTGGCGCCCGAGGACGCGCTGTCGCACGTCCTCGGCTACACCTGCGCCGTCGACGTCACCGCGCGCGACAAGCAGCGCAGCGACCTGCAGTGGTTCCGCGCGAAGTCGGCGGACGGCTTCTGCCCCGTCGGCCCCTGGCTCGAGACCGACCTCGAGCCGGGCGATCTGCGCGTCCAGACCTTCGTCAACGGCGAGCTGCGCCAAGACGGATCCACCCGCGACCTGATCTTCGACGTCCCGACGATCCTCTCGTACCTCAGCCGGGTCGTCACGCTGTCGCCCGGCGACCTCGTGCTGACGGGCACCCCCGAGGGCGTCGGGCGGTTGTCGCCCGGCGACACCGTCGAGGTCGTCATCGACGCCATCGGAACGCTCGAGAACAGCGTCGCGGACCGTCGGGAGGGGTGACGCGCCGGTGTCAAGCGCGCTGCGACTCCGTGACGGCGCCGCGCTGATCGACACCGGACACGCCGGCCGAGCCGGGACGATCGGCGCCTACCTGGTGCCGCAGCGCGGCGACGCGGGGCGCGCCGGCCGCTTCGACCTGGTCGAGGTGGGCGCCGAGATCGACCTCGCGACCGTGGAGCGCGCCATCGCGGCGCTCGGCCTCGAGCCCGGCGGCGTCGAGCGCGTGCTGGTCACGCACATCCACCTCGATCACGCCGGTGCGGCCGGCGCCTGGGCCAGCAGGCACGGCGCGCGCGTGGTCGTGCTCCGGGCCGGGGCGGAGCATCTGCTCGACCCAAGCCGGCTGCTGAAGAGCGCTCGTCGCGTCTACGGCGACGCGATGGAGCGGACCTGGGGCGGCATGACGCCGCTCCCCGCCACCTCGCTCGAGGCGGTCGACGACGGCGACGTCATCGACGTCGGCGGGCGCCGGGTGCGGGTCGTGGCCACCCCCGGGCATGCGCGGCATCACGCCGCGTTCGCGTGGGAGGGTGGTGAGGTCTACACCGGCGACGCCGCGGGGGTGCGCTTCGCGCCCTGGCAGGTGGTCCGCCCCGCGGTGCCGCCACCCGAGGTCGACCTGGCCGCCTGGGACGCCAGCTTCGAGCGCCTGGGCGCCCTGGGCGCGAACGAGCTCCGGCTCACGCACTTCGGTGCCTTCGACGACGTGGCACGTCACCTCGCCGCGGCGCGCGAGCGCACCCACGCCTGGGCCGACGCGCTGCTGGCGTGGGCGCAGGGCGGCGCCACGCGCGACGACGCCATGCGCCTGTGCGACGACCTCGCTC
>PWQI01000226.1 GCA_003556805.1 Trueperaceae bacterium
CGAGCAGCGCCGGGGTGATCCCGATCGCTTGCTGCAACGCGCCGAAGCCGAGGTAAGCGACCCCCGCCATGCCCCAGGTGAAGCCCATGAGCATGCCCGACGCGCTGCCGACGTTGTTCGGTGCCATGTCCTGCGCGCTCACCACGAGCAGCGGCACCGAGGCGTTCGTCAGCATGCCGGCGAGCGCCACCAACACGAAGAACACCGCGGTGCCCGGCGCGACGGCGAGCGTCGCCATCAGCACCGGCACGGCGAGCAGCATGCTCAGCACGATCAGCCGCACGCGGCCGACACGGCCCTCCAGTGCGCCCGCGAGGAGGCCAGCCGCCGCGGCGGCGAAGCTGTACGCCGCCAACGTGCTGCCGATGATCGGAGCGTCCGCGGCGAACCCGCGCACGTTGGCCAGGTACAGCGGCATCGCGCTCGAGAAGCTCACGAAGGCCGTGGCGCGCAGGATCCCGGCGAACGCCAACACCCCCACCGGTCCGCGGAAGAGCGCTGCGTCGAACACCTTCGGACGCTCCGCGCCACGAGGGCGCGCCTGGACGGGTGACAGCAGGAACAGGGCCGCGGCGAGCGCCACGCCCACCAGCGCCAGCAGTGGCACGTACTCGGCTCCGTAGCCGCGCAGGATCGCCAGCGCGACGACCGGCATGATCGCGGTCCCGACGGCCCCGCCCGCGGCGAACAGGCCGACGTTGAAGGTGATGCGCCCCCCGACGCCGCGCATCATCGCCACCGCGCCCGGGTGGAACACCGCCGAACCGATGCCACCGAAGGCCAGCAGCAGCACCAGCACACCGACCGTCGGCGCCACGGCGATGAAGCTCATCAGCACGGACGACAACAGCAGGCCGAGCGCCGCCGCGCGCCTGCGCCCCCACCGGTCCGTGAGGGCGCCCGCGAAGGCCTGCAGCACGTTGGCAGACAGCGCTATCAGGGCCACGAGTCCGGCCAGGGCGGCCTCACCCAGACCGAAGCGCAGCTGCAGCGTCGGCAGGAACGCCGGCAGCACGTTGCTGAAGGCGTCGTTCGCGACGTGCGCCGTGGTGATCAGCAGCGCGAGCGGAGCGCCAGTGAGGGCGATCTTGGTCCGCGCCGCGATGGCCATGGCGACGACGGTACACCCGCGCAGGGGGCGAGACCCCGAGACGCGCCGCCGCACTGGGCACACCAGCGCCGCGCCAGGCGACCCTCACAGCGCATGCGCGGATACGATGGGGCATGCTCGATGGCAAGCGCGTCCTCGTGATCGTCAACCCCTCGTCGGGCCGAGGCAAACCCGGCGCCGTCGAGACGACCATCGACGAGGCGCTCCGCAGCGTCGGCGCCGAGCCGACGCTGCGGCGCACGGGCGGCGCGGACGACGTCACCACCTGGGCCGAGCAGGCTGCTGACGACGGTTTCGACGTCGTGCTCGTCGCCGGCGGCGACGGTACCGTCACCGCCGCGGCGACCGGCATCGTCCGTGGCGGCCACGGGCTGCCGCTCGGTGTGGTCCCCATCGGCACGGGCAACGGTCTGGCTCGGGTGCTGCGTCTGCCGATCGACCCCGCCAAGGCCATAGACGCACTGGACAAGGGCGTGCTGATGCAGCTCGACGTCATGCGCCGCCTCGACGATGGAGCGCTGGCGTTGATCTTCTTCGGCGCCGGCCTCGACGCCGAGATCAACCGCGACGCCGACGCTCAGAGCAAAGCCCGCCTCGGCTACCTGGCGTACTTCGCCGCGGCCGCGCGCAACATGTGGGGCAGGCGCAACCACCGCGTCACCCTGACGGTCGACGGTGACGAGGAGGTGCTGGCGGCGCACACGGTCACGCTGTTCAACGCCGCCAGCCTCGAGCTCGTCGGCGTCGACGTCGGGCCCGACGTCGACCCGCACGACGGCCAGCTCGACGTGGCCGTGTTGCGAAATCCCGGCTTCTGGCAGTCGGCCGCCCAGGTGCTGCGTTTGGTGAGCGGCGCTCGCGGGCTGGGCGAGCTCCGCTCGGCGAAGCGTGTACGCATCGAGGCAGACCCGCCACTGCTCGTGCACGCCGATGGCGACGTGGTCGGCTCCACGCCGCTCGAGGTCGAAGTCGTGCCCGGCATCCTGGCGGTGATCGCGGCGCACGACTACCGCGAGTCGACCGAGTGAGCCTGATCGTGACGGGTGCCTGCGGCTTCGTGGGCTGCAACGTCGTGGAGCACCTGCTGGCAGGCGGCCGTACGGTCGTCGCGATCGACCGCGCCGGGTCGTGGCCTCCGGACGCCGCTGAGCGTTTCCGCGAGCTGCCCGGACACCTGCTCTTCGCCGCTGCCGACGTGCGCGACGCAGCCGCGCTCGACGCCGCGTTCGCGCTCGCCGCCGCCGAGGGCGGCGTCGACGGCGTCATCCACGCCGCAGCGATCACACCCGGACCCGAACGCGAGGCCCGCGACGCCGACCTGATCGCGCAGGTGAACTACCTCGGGACCCTCCGAGTGCTGTCGGCCGCGCGGACGTACGCGGCACGGCGCCTGCTCTACCCGTCGTCGGCCTCCGTGTACGGCGACGCTGCCTTCCCCGACCGGCCGCTCGACGAGGCCCTCGACGCACCGATCCCGAACGCCGTGTACGGCATCGCCAAGTACGCAGCCGAGCGCAGCGCCTTGCGGCTAGGCTCGCTGTGGGGGATCGACGTGGTGGCGGCGCGCATCGGTGCGGTGTTCGGCCCCTGGGAGCGCGATACGGGGCTACGCGACACCTTCAGTGGTCCCATGCTCGCGACGCGCGCCATGCTTCGCGGCGAGCGCGTGGTGCTGACGCGCGAAGGGCCTCGCGACTGGGTGTACGCGGTGGACGTCGCCGGGGCGCTGGTGGCGCTCATGGACGCACCCGAGTTGGTGTTCGAGCTGTACCACGTCAGTGCGGGGCGACCCTGGACGCTCGCCGACTGGTGCCGCGTCCTCGCCTCGCGCTTGGGCGAGGAACGCTTCGACCTCGATCCCGACCCTGCCAAGGCCACGCTGCCGCTCGGAGAGCGCGACCGCTCACCTCTGGGTATCGAGCGGCTGCTGAGCGTCTACCGCCCACGCTTCGGACTCGAAGAGGCCCTGCCCCACTACCTCGGCTGGCTCGATGCGCGCTCGAGCGCCTGGCACGAGGCCTGGTGAGCACGGGTGCACGTGATGCGTGCCGCGCTCGCCGTCGGTCTTGACGCGACGAACCGCGTGGTCGTACTGCGACGCGCCGATAGGATCATCGTTGCTTCGACCCTGACCGCGACCTCGGTTGACACATGTTATATGACTCGCACTACGTTTTTCAAGCAACACGCTGTCTCGGCCTCGATGGCCTGCCGCGGCGCGACGTCCGGCGCGTCGAGGTCTGCCAGCAACCGGGGTCGCGCGCTGCTCGGCGCCGACGTCGATCGTGTTCACACCGTCAGGGACGCGGATGTTGGCGCTACACCGTGACCCACGCGGACGCACCCCAAATGCGAGTTCGGTAAGCGGACATTGCTATCGTGTTCACATGCCGGGGTTCGAGCGACCACGACGGCGCACAGCCAACGACGAGGAGGGGCCCGAACGGCGCCTCCTCGCGCGGGTGCCTGGCGTGCTGTTCCAACTCGACGTCGAACCCGACGGGACGATGCGCTTCCC
>PWQI01000424.1 GCA_003556805.1 Trueperaceae bacterium
CGCGCGACGGCGCCGACGTTGCCCTGGTGCTTGGGCGACACGAGGACGACCCGGGGCGCAGAAGCGTCCCGGGTCGTGGCGTGCGCGTGTGCGACGGACTCGCTCAGGCCGAGGCTTCGCCGGCCTTGGAGGCGTTCAGGCGCTTGGCGAGGCGGGCCTTGCGGCGGGCCGCGGTGTTCTTGTGGAGGGTCGAACCCTTGGACGCGCGGTCCACGAGCCCCTGCACCACCTTCTGGAACTTCGCGGCGGCGTCGTGGTCGCCGGACTCGGCGGCCGCGACGGCCTTCTTGGTGAAGGTGCGGATCATGCTCTTGCGCGAGCGGTTGACCAGCCGACGCTTCTCGGACTGGCGGTGGAACTTCATCGTCGAGGGAGTGCGAGCCATGCTGATCTCCTACAGGCAGCGGACGCGCCAACGGCGGGGGCATCCGACGGGGGTGGGGTTCGAGAGGACGCCATGCGCCCGTCAACCGGCGCATCGTAGCACACCAGCGCGCCCGCAGGTAGCATGCGTGCCATGGACCGCCGCTCGCTCGCCGCCGCCGTGTTCGACCGCAGCCACCTCACGGGGTCCTTCCTCCTCCGCTCCGGCGCGGTGTCGAGCGAGTACTTCGACAAGTACCGCTTCGAGGCGGATCCGCGCTTGCTGCGTTCGTTGGCCGACGCGCTGGCCGAGCTGGTGCCCGAGGGGACCGAGGTGCTGGCCGGGCTCGAACTCGGCGGCGTGCCGCTGGCGGTCGCCCTGGGTCAGGTGACCGGGCTGCCGACGGCGTTCGTTCGTAAGGCCGCCAAGCCCTACGGCACGCGCAGGGTCGCCGAGGGGAGCGACGTCGAGGGTCGTCGCGTCCTGGTGGTCGAGGACGTGGTGACGTCCGGCGGCCAGGTGGTGGCGTCGACGCGCGACCTCCGCGACCTCGGAGCCGACGTCGATCACGCGCTGTGCGTGATCGACCGCGAGGCCGGCGGCCCGGACGCGCTCGCGACGATCGGAGTGGCGCTGCGCCCCCTGTTCACCATGACCGACCTCAAGGCGGCGGCGACGCGCTGAGACCGCGGGCGTCGCGGCGCCGCACGCGGCACCTGTGCAGCACGGGTCCGAGGCCGTGGCGATCGCGCGGTAGCGTGGTGCATGGCAACCCACCCAGCGGCAGCCCCCTGGTGGACGTCGGCGACGGTCTACCAGATCTACCCCCGCAGCTTTCGTGACTCGAACGGCGACGGTGTCGGCGACATCCGTGGCATCCTCGCGGAACTCGACCACGTCGCGGCTCTCGGCGTCGACGCCGTTTGGCTCTCACCCGTCTACCCCTCGCCGATGCGCGACGGCGGGTACGACGTGGCCGACTACCAGGACGTCGACCCGCTCTTCGGCGACCTCGCCGACCTCGACGCGCTGATCGACGCGCTCCACGCACGGGGGATGAAGCTGATCCTGGACGTCGTGTTGAACCACACCTCCGACGCGCATCCCTGGTTCCGCTCGGCTCGTCGCGGACGCGACGACCCCAAGCGCGACTGGTACTGGTGGCGCCCGGCGCGCGCCGGCGCCACGGCGGGCCAACCGGGGGCCGAGCCGACGAACTGGCGCAGCTACTTCGGCGGGCCGGCCTGGACGCTCGACCCGGTGAGCGGCGAGTACTACCTGCACCTGTTCGACACCTCGCAACCCGACCTCGACTGGGAACATCCCGAGGTCCGCCAGGCGCTCTACGCCATGCTGCGCTGGTGGCTCGCGCGAGGCGTCGACGGCTTCCGCATGGACGTGATCAACCTCGTCTCGAAGGCGCTCCCGCTGCGCGACGCGCCCACTGTCGGTCCCGACGGCCTCGGCGACGGCACGCCGTTCTTCGAGACGGGGCCGCGCATCCACGAGTTCGCGCAAGAGATGCATCGCGAGGTGCTCGGGTCTGCCGGGAAGGTGCTGCTGACCGTCGGCGAGATGCTGGGGGTGACGCCCGAACAGGCCCGCGACTTCACCGACCCCGAGCGGCGCGAGTTCGACATGGTCTTCCAGTTCGAGCACGTGACGCTCGACCAGGCACCGGGCGACAAGTTCGACCTGCGCAGCGTGCCGCTCTCGACGCTGAAGCGCTCGCTGGGGCGCTGGCAGGAGGCGCTCGCGACGCGTGGCTGGAACAGCCTGTACTGGTGCAACCACGACCAGCCGCGGCCGGTCTCGCGCTTCGGGGACGACCGCGCCGAGTGGCGCGAGCGCTCGGCCAAGGCCCTCGCGACCACGCTGCACCTGCACCGCGGCACGCCGTTCGTCTACCAGGGCGAGGAGCTGGGCCTGCGCAACCACCCGTTCGCCAGGGTCGACGACTTCCGCGACGTGGAGTCGCTCAACTTCGTCGGTGCCGCCCGCACCCGCGGCATGAGCGACACCGAGATCCTGCAGCGCCTGCGTGCGAAGAGCCGCGACAACGGCCGCACACCCATGCCCTGGAGGCCGGGACCGAACGCGGGCTTCGGGGTCGGCGAGCCCTGGCTGCCGGTCCACGCCGACGCGTCGCGGGCCCATGCCAGCGCGCTGCGGGCCGACCCCGAGTCGGTGTTCCACCACTACCGCCGGCTGATCGCCCTGCGCCACGAGCTGCCCGTCACCGCGCTGGGCGACTTCACCATGCTCGCCGCCGAGCACGAGCGGCTCTACGCGTTCCGGCGCCGCCTCGGCGACGACGCGCTGCTCGTGGTGGCCAACTGGTCCGACACCGAGGTGCCCCTCGCGGGCAGCGGCGCCGAACCCCCGGCGGACGCCGAACTGCTGCTCGACAACCTCCGCTCCAGCGACGCGCCGGGCCAGCGCGGCGTGCTGCGTGGTTGGGAGGCGCGCGTCTACCGAAGCACGGGCAGCGCCGAGTAGCCCTGCCGCAAGCGGTCGGTCAGTCCCAGGCGGGCAGCGGATCGTCGAACTGGGCCCACGCCTCCAGGCCGGCGGCCTCCTCCGCGTCGTCGATCAGCGCGGCCGTGAGCGCCTCGTGGACCGCGACCACGTCGAGACCGACGCCGATCCACACCAGCTGCTGGGCCCGGTCGCCGTAGATCTCGTGCCAGTCGGCCTCGACCGCTGCCACCTCGTCGTCGGGCAGGTCCCAGCGGTGCTCGCTCTGGACCGCCAGCCAGGGACCCATCGCCTCGAGCACGTACGACGGGCCGGCCTTGGACAACAGGCCGGCGTACGATGGCCGGTTCGCCAACCAGAAGACGCCCTTGGCGCGGATCGCGGCCCGCAGCGCGGGGCCGTCGAGCGCCTCCGCCAGGCGGCCGGGATGGAACGGTCGCCGGGCACGGAACACCGTGCTGCGGATGCCGTACTCCTCGGTCTCGGGCACGTGCTCGCCGGCCATCTCCTTGATCCAGGCGGCCGAGTTCGCGGCCGCCTCGAGGTCGAACCGATGCGTCCCGAGCACCTCGCCCAGCGACACGCGCCCGAACTCGGCGCGGACGATGCGCGCGCTCGCGTTCAGGCTCCGCACCGACGCCTCGACCCGCCGCAGCGTGGCGGCGTCGACGAGGTCGACCTTCGAGACCACGATCACGTCTGCGAACTCGACCTGGTCGACCAAGAGGTCGACGATGGTTCGTTCGTCCTCGGCGTCGGCGCCCTCGCCGCGATCCGCGACGGTCTCGGTGGCGGCGAGGTCGTCCAGGAACCGCGACGCGTCCACCACGGTCACCATGGTGTCGAGGCGCGAGAGCTCGGACAGGCTCACGCCGTGCTCGTCCTCGAACACGAACGTCTGCGCCACCGGCAGCGGTTCGCTGACGCCGGTCGACTCGATCAGCAGGTAGTCGAAGCGCCCCTCCCGGGCGAGCCTGGCGACCTCGCGCAGGAGGTCGTCGCGCAGGGTGCAGCAGATGCAGCCGTTGGTCATCTCGACCAGCGCCTCCTCGGTGCGCGACAGCGCAGCGTCCCCGCCCTTCACCAGGTCGGCGTCGACGTTGATCTCGGACATGTCGTTGACGATCACGGCGACGCGCAGGCCCTGCCGGTTGCGCAACACGTGCTCGAGCAGCGTGGTCTTGCCCGCGCCGAGGAAGCCCGAGAGGACCGTGACCGGGAGGCGGTGGTCGGGCGGCGGCGCGGCGGTGCGCGCGGCGGTGTTCGGGGCGGTGGTCATGCGGCGACCTCCAGGGGGTCTGGGGCGGCGCGGTGCGCGCGCCGGCCCGGGTCGATGCCGGCGTCGGCGAGGACGCTCGGCAGCAGGAGCGGTAGGTACCGGCCCGCGCTCGCGAGCGTCGTCGCCGCGAACCCGGCGCGGGGGAACGCGAGGTGGCCGAGCGGATAGAGGGGCGGGAGTTGCTGCCAACGCCCACAGGCGTCGGTCACGGGCAGGTTGCGCGCGGGGCCGCCGACGACCACGGGCCCGCGGCCCTGGCCCACCGCCTCGCGCAGGAACGGCAGGTCGCGCGGACGCGGGTCTCCCCCGGTCGACGCCCACACGAGGTCGAAGCGCTCGGCGCGCTCGCCACCGGCGTCGCGCCACTGCACCTGCACGCCGCCCCACAGCTCGGTGGCGGTGCGGACGCGGGCGTCGAAGACGATCCGCACGCCCGCCGCTTCCGCTGCGGCGCGCGATCCCGGCGGCGTCGACTTCGGCACGTGCGTCTTCTTCAGGCGGCGCAGGCGCTCGCGCGGGTCGAGGAGCGAGAACTGGTGGATGGTGCGCTGGTCGAACCAGGCGACGTCGAAGGGGAGTTGCCGCTCGATGGAGGCGCCGCGGCGGCACAGCAGCGTGACCTCGGCGCCGAGACGGGCCGCGCACGTCGCTGCCTCCCACGTGGCCACGTTCGAGGATCCCAGCACCGCCAGGCGACGGCCGCGCAGGCGCTCCGCGCGAGCGTCGGCACGAAGCGCGAGCTCGGCGCTCCCTGGCGGCAGCTGGCGCCACCAGGGCTCCCACGGGAGCGGCACGCGCAGATGCGGGGCCATGCCCGTCGCCAGCAGCACGACGCGCGTGGCGAAGCTGTCGCCGCTCTCGAGCTCGACGCGCCACCCCGCCGCGGCGGGCGTGAGCGCCGCGACGCGGTCGGCCAACACGTGCGCGTCGGCACCGGAGCGCCGCGCCAGGTCGTGGGCGTAGCGTACGAACGCCCGCCTGCAGACGCGCCGCTCGGGGCCGATCGCGGCGTTGGCGTGGGGATCCGCCGCCTCCGCGAGGGCGTAGACGTCGGCAAGCGGCCTCCGCCCATCGGCATCGCGCCAGGCGGTCATGGCGCGGGCGGGGTCACCCAGGGCGAAGTCGAGTTCGCGTGGGCTGCGCAGCCAGGTGGTGAAGCGCGCCGGTCCGTCGTCGCCGTAGAGCGGCAGCCACGCGGGTGAGGGATCGACGAGGGCGTAGGTCCCCTCCAGGCCCCGGTCGCGCATCCACAGGTGGAGTGCCAGGCCGTGGGGTCCGCGACCGCCGATCACGGTGATGGGGACGTCGGGGAGGGAGCGTGATGGCACGGTGGCACCTCTCTCTCACCCGCGGGCCCCGGCGAGATCGAACGCCGGGGCCCGCGGGGCGTGAGATCGCCTGTCCTGTCGTCAGTGGATGACGGCGCCTGGGATCGCCATGACGGCGACGCTGCCCGGGGCGAACGGCAGGTCGAAGTGGGTCTCGACCTCCATGTGGTCGAGGTCGACCAACCACACCGCACCGTGGGCGGGATCGGTGACGAAGGCGTGGTCACCGCTAAGGGCGAAGGCCGGCCGCGGTTGGCCAGCGACGACGGCGTCCACCACCTGGACGCTGGCGAGCACGTCGCCGCTGACGGCGTCGAGGCGGTGAAGCGCTCCGTCGAGCGTGAGGACGACGAGTTCGCCGTCGTCGCTGAAGCGCATCGCTGCCGGCGCGGCAGGCAGCGCGACCGCCGTCAGGCTGCCGGCGACCGGATCGATGATCGCGATGCCCTGGCCGAAGTTCCCGACCATCACCGGGCTCGACGGGTGCGAGACGAGCGTGCCGACGCGGGCGTTCTCGGGGCTGCCGGCGGGGTTGCCGACCTTGTTCGCGGCGAAGGTCCCGCCTCCGCGCGCCTGGACGATCAGCACGCCGTCGCTGCAACCGAACGCGACCGCGTTGCCGAGCGTCGCCTGGCCGTGCAGGCCGGGGCAACCGCCGAACGAGGCGAGCTCCGTCTCGTTGCGGTCGAACACGCGCACGCCCGCCTCGCGCAGCCCGCCACCGATCAGGTAGCCGTCGACGACGGCCAGCGAGCCGTGGTCCGCGGCGGTGCCGGGCACCTGGACGAAGTCGAGGCTGATGCCGAGCAGGCGGGCGTCGAGCCACGCCATGCTGCCGTCGCCGTCGTTGTACACCGCGATGTCGTTGCCTTGGGCGAAGAAGTGGGTGGGCTGGGGGCCCAGGTTGACGGTCTTGAGGACGTACGGCGTGCCTTCGAGCAAGTCCATGTGGTCGCCGTGGTCGACGGCGCTCAGGCCGCTGTGCACGAAGGTCACGCGGTTGGCGTCGCGGTTGGTGACGGCCGCGAGCTGTGCGTTGGGGAGCTGGTACACCCGGCCCAGGCTGGGGATCGTGAAGGTCGCGAGTACGTCGCCGTCGACCGCGTCCAGGACGAGCAGTTCGGGCCCGTCGAGCGAGGCGACCAGCAGGCGAACGCCTTCGAGCTCACCGTGGCCGTGGGCATGGTCGTGGCCGTGGTCGTCGCTGTGGCCGTGGTCGTCGTCGTGGGCGTGGTCATCGTCGTCGTGGGCGTGGCTCTGGTCGACGACGCGCACCGCGATCGGCGGCGTCGTGTAGCGCAGCTCACCGCGGTGGGTCCACGTGAACACCACGTCGCTGACACCTTCGGCGACACCGCGGACGTGGACATGGTCGCCGTGATCGACGAACTCGACCACACCCTCGGGCGCCCCGGGCGCCAACGCGACCCCGAAATCGTTCACGCTCGGATCGGACAGATCGCGATCACGGCCGTCAGCGGACACGATCACCGCACCGAGCGACACCCGGCCGTCCAAGGGCACGTCGGGAAGACGACCATGCCAGTGGTCGCCGTCGACGTCGGCCACGGGCGCGCGCTCGGCCCCGCGGTCGAGGATCACGAACTCGGCGATCGGGCTCTCGTGATCGTGGTCGTGATCGTGCGCGTGGCCATGGCTGCCGGCCCACGCCACGGCGAACAGCGCGAGGACGGCGATGCCGATTATCGATCGGGGGAACGCTCGTGTCATTGAGACTCCTTGTGAACGTGGTGCCATCAGGCCCTGTGCTCCTTGAAGATCACGTGCCTGCGAACGACGGGGTCGTACTTGCGGAGTTCGAGCTTGGCTGTGGTCGTACGACGGTTCTTCGTGGTGGCGTACGTGGTGCCGGTGCCGGCGCTGCTGCGCAGCAAGATCGTGATGCGGGGTCCGTCTTTGGCCACGGTGGTCCTCTCTCGGGTGTTGGCGGGCTTGTTGAGAACGCACTCTCATTCTCAACGCGATCCATAGTCTACGCGATGGGGCCGCTGCGATGTCAACCGTGTCGGCGGCCACCGTCGCTCGTGCCGTACACTCGGTGCATGGCCGACGACACCCTCTTCCTCAAGATCGTGCGCGGCGAGATCGACGCCGACGTCGTGTATCGCGACGACCTCGTGACCGCCTTCCGCGACATCCACCCGCAGGCGCCCGTCCACGTCCTCATCGTCCCGAACCACGTCATCGCGACGGCCGCCGACGTCACCGAGGCCGACGAGGCGACGCTGGGCAGGCTGTTCACGGCCGCGCGCACCGTCGCCGCGCAAGAGGGGCTCCTCGACGACGGGTACCGCCTCATCGTCAACTGCAAGGCACATGGCGGTCAGGAGGTCGACCACCTCCACGTCCACCTCCTCGGCGGTGAGCCGCTCGGTCCGATGCGCTCGCGAACGCGCGCGGACTCCGCATGAGCGACACACCAGCAGCGCGCAGCAGCGCCGCACGAGGCCGAGCCCGAAGCACCGACCTGCCCCCCGACATGCGACGGACCTCTCAACGCCGTGCCATCCTCCAGGCGCTCGACGAGGCGGCCGGACCGCTCACGCCGCATCAGCTGCTCGAGCGCGCCGCAGCCATCCAGGGCTCGCTCGGACTCGCCACCGTGTACCGCAACCTCGCCACGCTAGAGGAGGCGGGTGAGATCGTCGCCGTGCATCTCCCGAACGAGACGCGCCGCTACGAGCTCGCCGGGCGCGGCCATCACCACCACTTCCGTTGCGACCAGTGCGAGGGTGTGTTCGAGCTCGCCACCACCTGCCCCGTGGCGGTCCTCGAAGGCGTCACGCTGCCCGGCGGCTACGAGGTCCGCGGCCACGCCCTCACCCTCTACGGCCTCTGCCCGCGCTGCCGCGATGCCTGAGGCGATCACGCGCTCAGCTCGCTCCGAGCGAGGGTGGTCCCCAGCCTGGGCGCGCGTGTGGGCGTTGGCTCCGTGGCTGCTGCTCCTCGCCGCGAACGCCCACGCCCAGGCGCCGGGCGCCACGGACATGGGGTACGCCGAGGGCCGAATCGTCGAGATCGTGCAGCGCACGGGTCAGGACCTCGTCGCGCTGGTCCAGCTCGGCGACGGCACCGTGGTCGACGCCATCATCCCGCCCGACGACCCGTACGGCGATATCAGCTTGCCGCCGTACCGCGTCGGTGAGCGCGTCGAGCTGTACTTCGCCCCAGGCCCCGACGGGCGGCAGATGGTGGTCGTCACCGACTGGGTGCGACGGCCTGCGCTCGGCTGGCTCGTCGCGCTGTTCGCCGTCGTCTCGTTCGCGGTGGCCGGCTTCAAGGGCCTCCGCGCGTTCGTGTCGACCGCGGCCAGCCTCGCGATCGTCATCACGTTCATCGTCCCGCAGATCCTCGCGGGCGCGAACCCGGTGCTCATCTCGCTCCTGGGGGTGGGCGGCATCCTCATCCTGGCCATCTACTTCGTGCACGGCGTTACCTGGAGCACGTCGGCCGCGCTGGCCGGCACGCTCCTCGCCGTCGTGGTCACGATGGTGCTCGCGCTCGTGTTCACCGACCTGGCGCGGCTCACCGGCCTCGGCAACGAGGACGCCATCCTGCTGATGTCGGCGGCCCCGCAGGTGGCGCTCAAGGGATTGCTGCTCGCCGGGCTGTTGATCGGCGCGTTGGGCGCGCTCACCGACATCACGATCGTGCAGGCCTCGGTCGTGCGTGAGCTGGCCCACACCGACCCCTCGCTCGGACTGCGGGTGCTCTACGCCAAAGGCATGAACGTCGGCCGCGACCACGTCGGCTCGCTCGTCAACACCCTCGTCCTGGCCTACACGGGCGCGAGCCTGTCGCTCCTGATCCTGCTCAACGTCGGCGAGTTCGGCGTCATGCGCGCGTTCAACCTCGAACTGGTCGCCAACGAGGTGGTGCACACGCTCGTCGGATCGATCGGGCTCGTGTTGGCCGTGCCGATCACCACGCTCCTCGCCGCACTCCTGTTCCGCGGCGACCGCATCCCCGTCGCCCCCGGCGAGTTGTCGCACGCGCATCACCACCACTGAGGCGCCCACGTGGAGTTCACCGCCCTCGACCTCGTCCCGAACGCGCTCCGACTGCAACCGGACGCCTTCCACACGTTGCTGTCTCGGCCCAACGCCGGCCTGCGCGGCGCGCTCGCCATCGTGTTCCTGGCCGGCCTGTCGGCGGCGCTCGGACAGAGCGTCATGCTCTTCGCGAACCGCGTCTCGCCGCGCCGCTTCGTCGCGAGCCTCCTCGTCCAAGCGCTGCTGTTCGTCGCCGGCTTCCTGGCGTGGGCGGCCACGGTGTGGGGCACGGCGATGCTGCTGATGGGTCGACCCGCGCCGTTCGTCTCGGCCGTCGCAGCGATCGGGCTCGCCTACGCGCCGCAACTGCTCGCCTTCCTCGTCCTCACGCCCTTCCTCGGTAGCCCACTCGGCATCGTCCTGTCGGTGTGGACGCTCCTCGCCACGCTCGTCGCGACCAGCGTCGCCTTCGATCTGACGCGCGTCGAGACGATCGTGGTGGCGTTCGCGGGCTGGCTCGTCGCGCAAGCGTTGCAGCGCACGGTCGGTCGGCCGCTGGCCCGGCTGGGTCGCTGGGTCCGCCACAAGGTCGCGGGCACCGTCCTGGCACCGATCCCGGCCCCACCCGGAACCGTGGGCCAGCCGAAGGCCCACCGTCGGAACCCCTGGACATGATCCCCTTCGATCCCCTCACGCTCGTCTGGGTCGCCGTCCTGGCGCTGCTGTTCTCGGGCGCGCTGGCGCCGCTCGAGACGCTGGGCTGGTGGGCGGGCTGGTACGGCGACCACGTCGACGAGGAGCCGCCCGTCGAGGTGCCGGACGACGCACCGCCGCGCTCGGCGCTGCCCGAGCGGCCCGCACGGTACGTCGTGTTCCTCTCCGGCATCGACTCCGTGACCGACGCGCCCGTGCCGGAGCGGCAGATCCGTTTCCTGGAGCGCCTTCGCGACGCCCTTCCCGAGGACACGGCGATCGTGCAGGTGTTCCCGTACTCGGTCACGAACCGTGCGCTGACGGGTGAGCGGCTGTTCGCGCGCTTCTGGCGTTGGGCGCTGCGCCGCAAGTTGGGCAAGCGCCGCCTCGACCAGATCGCCGGGATGCTGATCAACTTCCGCAACATGTGGCAAGTCATGGTGTCGGCCGACCGCCGCTACGGTCCGTTCTACGACCGCGGCACCGCCGCGCTGATGGTCCGGGCCCTGCGCCAAGCCGGCTACGAGGACGGCAGCGACGTGCCCGTGGTGCTGATCGGCTACTCGGGCGGCGGCCAGGTGGCCGTCGGCGCGACGCCGTTCGTGCGCGAGGCGCTCGACGCGCCCGTCAGCGTCCTGTCGCTGGGCGGCGTGTTGGCGGCCGACCCCGGCCTGCTGGCCGCCGAGCACGTGGTGCAGATCGTCGGCGAGCGCGACCGGGTCGTCTGGCTGGGCGCGATCCTGGCGCCGGGGCGCTGGCCGATCCTCCCCTACTCGCCCTGGAACGAGGCGCGCCGCCGCGGCACGCTGCGAACGCTGACGATCGGCCCCTGCAACCACACCGGCAACGACGGCTACATGGACGACACGAAACACGTGGCCGACGGCCGCAGCTACTTCGACGTCACCGTCGACGTGCTCGCGGCGTTGGTCCGCGACCCCAGCGGGCCGGCGCCCGTGGCGGCCACGAGCACCTGAACGCCTGAGGGATCGAGACCCTCGCTCAGCGGTACTGGCCCCACACCCCCCGGAGCGCGTCGCAGACCTCGCCCAGCGTCGCGCGCCGCGCGAAGGCCTCGCGCAGGAGCGGCATCAGTCGTTCGTCGCCGGCCGCCGCCTCCGCCACGCGCGCCACCGCGTTCGACGCGGCGACACCGTCGCGCTCCGCCCGGAACGCCGCGAGCTGTTCCACGCGCCTCGGCTCCACCGCGGGGTCGCTGCGCTGCACCGGGACGCTGGCCGCGCCGTCGTCGGCGAAGCGGTTCACGCCGACCACCACGCGCGTGCCCGACTCGATGCCGCGCTGCGCCTCGTACGCCGCCTCGTCGATCGCCTCTTGCAAGAAGCCAGCCTCGATCGCGGCGACGCTGCCGCCGCGCGCCTCCACCTCGTCGATCAGCGCCTCGGCCTCGCGCTCGAGGGCGTCGGTGAGGTGCTCGACGTAGAAGCTGCCGCCGAGCGGGTCGATCGCCTCCGTCACACCCGTCTCGAACGCCAGCACCTGCTGGGTGCGCAGCGCCAACGTGGCCGCCGCCTCGGTCGGCAGCCCGAGCGCCTCGTCGAAGCCGTTGGTGTGCAGGCTCTGCGTGCCGCCGAGCACGGCGGCGAGCGCCTGGTAGGCGGTCCGCACCACGTTCACCAGCGGCTGCTGCGCGGTGAGCGTCGAGCCGCCGGTCTGGGTGTGGAAGCGCAGCGCCTGCGCCCGGGCGTCGTCGACGCCGAAGCGGTCGCGCACGATCCGCGCCCACAGGCGCCTGGCGGCGCGGAACTTGGCGACCTCCTCGAGCAGGTCGCCGTGGCAGGCGAAGAAGAACGACAACCGCGGCATGAACGCCGCCAGCTCGAGCCCCGCCTCCTGCGCGGCGCGCACGTACGCCATCGCGTTCGCGAGCGTGAAGCCGATCTCCTGCGCCGCGGTGGCGCCGGCCTCGCGCATGTGGTACCCGGAGATCGAGATCGTGTTCCAGCGCGGCACGTGTTCGGCGCACCACGCGAAGACGTCGGTGGTCAGGCGCATCGACGGCGCCGGCGGGAAGATGTCGGTGCCGCGCGCCACGTACTCCTTCAACACGTCGTTCTGCACGGTGCCGCCGAGCCGCTCGAGCGGCGCGCCCTGGCGCTCGGCCTCGAGCGTGTACAGCGCCAGCAGCATCGCGGCCGGCGCGTTGATCGTCATCGAGGTCGTGACCTCGGCCAGGTCGATGCCGTCGAAGAGGGTGCGCATGTCGTCGACCGTCGCGATCGACACGCCCACGCGCCCGACCTCGCCGTGCGCACGCTCGTCGTCCGGGTCGAGCCCCAATTGGGTCGGCAGGTCGAACGCGACCGACAGGCCGCTCGTCCCCTGCTCGCGAAGGTAGCGGTAGCGCCGGTTGCTCTCCTCCGCCGACCCGAAGCCGGCGTACTGGCGCATGGTCCACAGGCGGCCGTCCGCGTACATGCGCGGGTAGACGCCGCGCGTGAACGGGAACGCGCCGGGCTGCCCGAGGCGCCGCTCGAGATCTCGCGGCGGAGCGTCGTAGATGCGTTCCATGGCGGCATGATACGCGCCGTGAAGAGCGCGGTCGGGCCGCGACGGCGGACGCGGCCAATCAGTCCTCGACGGTGTACGAGCTCAGGTCGACGTCCGGCTCGGGCCAGGTGAGCGGCAAGGCCTCGAGCGCCTCCACCACCGCCGTCGCGACGACGACGTCGCGGTACCACTTGCGGTTGGCCGGCACGATCAGCCACGGCGCGTCGGCGCTGCCGGTGCGCGCGAACATCTCGGCGAACGCCTCGCGATACTCGTCCCACTGGCCGCGCACCCGGAGGTCGTTGGCCTCGAACTTCCAGTTGCGCGACGGGTCGTCGATGCGGCGCTGCAGACGCTTGGCTTGTTCGGCTCGGTCGATGTGCAGGTACACCTTCAGGAAGCGCGTGCCGGCGTCGAACAGCAAGCGCTCGAAGGCGGCGATGTGGGCGTAGCGCGCCCGCCACACCTCCTCGGGCACCAGCTCGTCGACGCGCACCACGAGCACGTCCTCGTAGTGCGAGCGGTTGAACACCCCGATCTTGCCGCGGCGCGGCGCAGCGCGGTGCACTCGCCACAGGAAGTCGTGCGCGAGCTCGAGCTCGGTAGGGCGCTTGAAGCTCGTCACCCGCACGCCCTGCGGGTTCAGGCCCGACAGCGCGCGGCGGATGGTGCCGTCCTTGCCGCCCGCGTCGAGCGCCTGCAGCACCAGCAGCAGCGCGTAGCGACCGTCGGCGTAGAACATGCGCTGCAGCTCCGCCATGCGCTTCACGAGGGCGTGAAGGTCTTGCTGGGCGGCGCGCTTCCCGTCGCCGTCGGTCGGGTACGGGCCGGTGTCGCCCGGATCGACCGAGTCGAGGTTGGCGACGGGGGTGCGGTAGCGCTCGAGGTCGACGGTGGCGTTCAGCATTGGGTCCTCCACGTGTCGGCGTAGGCGCGGCGACGGTGGCCTACACGACCGCGCGGCCACGACGATGGCTCAGAACGCAGGGAGCAGCTCGAAAGGCTCGTCTCCCAAGGTGCGCATGATGGTGAAGCGTCGGCGATCGAGGGTGAGCATCCTGCGGGTCGCGAAACGATCTGCGAGCACGACCAGCGAGGCGTCCGCCATCCCGACCGCATGGTCACGGTACCGCTCCATCACGTCAGCAGCGAGCAGCAGATCGTCACCATCGAACCCAGGCAGCGCGTACGCACCACCGCC
>PWQI01000032.1 GCA_003556805.1 Trueperaceae bacterium
GTGGGTCGGGTGCGCGTCGACGGTGCTGCGCCGAGCGGCGTGCTCGCCACCGGCAGCATCCGCACCGGTCGTGGTGAGACGATCGAGCAGGCCTACGGGCGCGAGAACGGCGCAGCGCTGCTGGAGCTGCGCTCGCGGCAGACCCCGGGTACGAGCATCGGCACGAACGAGACGCGCAGTTGGGAGCTGTCGCTCACACGCGAGGTCCCGCTGGCGCTGCGCGTCAACGCCGGCGTGGGTGAGACACGCATCGACCTGCGCACCACCCAGCTGATCGACGCCTCGTTCCGCGGTGGCGTCGGCGGATCCGAGCTGTTCCTGCCGGCCGGCGACTACGCCGCCAGCGTCGACGTAGGTGTGGGTGCGACGACGGTTCGCTTGCCGCCCGAAGCGGCCGCGCGGGTCACGGTGACCACGGGCCTGGGTCGCGCCACGGTCCAGGGCGAGTGGCGCCGCGACGGCGACGTGTACACGACACCGGGCTACGAGGCCGCGAGCCAGCGCGTCGAACTGCGCATCTCCGGCGGTGTCGGGGCGGTGACCGTCGACCGTCGCTGACGAACGTGGTCCCCGGCGAGCAGGTGACGGCGGGTTGCAGCGGCGCTAGAGCGCGCGCACCGACCCGCCGTCGACGATCATCGTGTGACCAGTCACGTACGACGCGGCGGGCGACACCAGGAAGGCCGCCACGCGACCGAACTCGTCGGGCTCGCCGAGGCGACCCATCGGGATGGTGGTCAACGACGCCTTCATCACAGCCTCGGGCGTCGTGCCTTGGCGCTCGGCCAGCGCCGCGTTGAGCTGAACCGTGCGGTCCGTTGCGATGCGACCGGGCGCCAGACCGTTCACGCGGATGCCCTTGGGCGCGTAGTCGATGGCGAGCGACTTGGTGAGCCCGACGAGCCCCGGCCGGTAGACGTTGGAGATCAGCAGGTTCGGGATCGGCTGCTTCACGCTCGACGACAAGATCGTGAGGACGCTTCCGCCGCCGGCCGTTTCGAAGTGGGGCAGCGCGTGCCGGAAGGCGCGCACCACGCTCATCAGCGTCAAGTGGAAGCCGCGCTCCCAGGCGGCGTCGTCGAGAGCGTCGAAACTCCCCGGCGGTGGCCCGCCGGCGTTGTTGACGAGCACGTCGAGGCCGCCCATGGCGTCGGCAGCCTCGCCGACCAGGCGCTCGACGTCGGCTGCAACGGCCACGTCTGCGGCGAGGCCGCGGACGTCCGCGCCGGTGTCTGCGGCGATGCGGGCCGCGGCCTCGCTGGCGCGACCCTCGTCGCGCGAGCAGAGGACGACGCGGGCACCGTCGCGGGCGAGGGCGGAGGCGGTGGCGAAGCCGAGGCCGGCAGAGCCGGCGGTGACGAGGGCACGTTGGCCAGAGAGTCCGAGGTCCATGTCAGCCATCATGGCCCGTGTCGGCGCCTGCACGGGTGACGCCGGCGGCGCCGCGCGACACACGCGCCGCGTCCGGCGCTCGCGACACGCGTGGGGCGGGTCGGGCGTGGCGGGTGCAGCGGGCGGATCAGGTGAAGGTGATGTGTCCTTGCCGGAGCAGCAGCTCGACCTGCGCGGCGCTCTGCGGACGCGCGAACAGGAAGCCTTGCCCCTGATCGCAGCCGATCGACCGCAAGAAGCGCAGCTGTCCCAGCGTCTCGACGCCCTCGGCGATCGCCACGAGGTCCAGCGCGGACGCGAGCGCGACGACCGCGCGCACGATCGCCGCGTCGTGGCGGCTGGCATCGACGTCCTCGCCGGCGTCGCCGAGGTCGCGCAGGAAGCTCTGGTCCACCTTCAGCGCCGTGGCGGGCAGGCGCTTGAGGTAATTCAGCGAGGAGTAGGCGGTGCCGAAGTCGTCGATGGAGACGTGCACGCCGAGGGCCCGGAGCGCACTGAGCTTCACGACGTTCTCTTCGACGTTGCGCATCACCGCGCTCTCGGTCAGCTCCAGCTCGAGCAGCCGTGCGGGGAGGCCCGTCTCGCTCAGCACGCCCTCGACCACCTCGACCACGTCGCGCTCCTGCAGCTGCTTCGCGGAGAGGTTGAAGGCCACCACCGTCGGGATCCCGGCGTCGCTCCAGGTGCGCGCCTGGGTGCATGCCAGCCGCAGCAGGCGCTCGCCGAGGACGCCGATCAGGCCGGCATCTTCGGCGACGGGGATGAAGGTGGCGGGCCCGATGTCGCCGCGCTCGGGATGGTGCCAACGCGCCAGCGCCTCCACGCTCGTGATCCGTCCGTCGAGCAGCGCCACACGCGGCTGGAAGGCCAGCGTGAAGGCGTCCTGCTCGAGCGCCACGCGCAGTTGGGCCTCGAGCGAGGCGCGCTCGAGCAGCGCTCGGTTCATCTCGCGGGTGAAGAAGCGGTAGCGGTCCTTGCCCTGTGCCTTCGCCTGGTACATCGCGGTGTCACCGTGGCGAACCAGCGTGTCGGCGTCCGTCGCGTCGTCCGGGAAGAGCGTGATGCCGATGCTGGCCGAGACGTGGACCACGTGCCCGAGCAGATGGAACGGCGCACGCAGCGCGACCAGCAGCTTCTCCGCCACGTGCGCGGCGACCGCCGCGTCCTCGACGTCGGACAGCACCAGGGTGAACTCGTCGCCGCCGATGCGCGCGACGGTGTCGTCGGCCCGAACCGATGCGCGGAGGCGCTCGGCGACCGCCTGCAACAGCGCGTCTCCCACGGCATGGCCGAGCGCGTCGTTCGTGACCTTCAGGTTGTCGAGGTCGACGAACAGCGCCGCACCGCGCCGGCCGCCGCGCTGCGAACGCGTCACCGCTTGCTGCAACCGGTCGAGGAAGAGCGTCCGGTTCGGCAGACCCGTGAGGGTGTCGTGGTACGCCATGTGCTCGAGTTCCAGCTCGAGTGCGCGCCGCTTGATCAGCGTGGCGACCTGCGCCGCGAACGCCTCTGCCAGGCCGACGGAGCCGGCGTCGAACGCGTCGTCGTCGCTGAGGCTGTCGAGGACCAGCACGGCGACGCGCCGGCCGTCGGAGTCGATCGGCACCACCAGCGAACTGCGGATCTCGTCGATGCGGCCCGCCGCGCGGAGGGCCGCGGTCTGGTGCTCCGGCAGGTCGGCGCCGTCGAACCCGCGGACCAGCGTGGCTCGCCCGCCGGCTTCGGATACGCGCCGGACCGCGGTCTCGTCGAACGCCACGTCGGCGAGCCCCGCGATGTCGTACCCGACGGCGGCGACGTACCGGTAGCGCTCGTCGCTCGTGTCCAGCACCAGCACCGAACCCGCCTCGGCGCCCGGCGTGGCGCGCACGGCGGCCTCGAGCAGGCGTTGATGGAACGGCCCCTCGAAGCCGTGATCGAGGGTCTCGCCGATGAACGCCATCAGGCTCTCGCGGAAGCGCGCGAGGTCGCCCAGCTGGCGCTGCTGTTCGATCCGCTCGGTCACGTCGACGGCGAGCAGCAGCAGTGCCCGCTCGCCGGCACCGTCGTCGACGAGCTCGGTCGGCTCGGCCGACACCAGGCAGGTGCGCCACTCGCCGGCCTTGCGCCGTAGGCGCATCTCGCGGCCGCGCACTCCCTCGTCCGCTGCGAGCGTCGCCAGCGCGTTGGCATCGGCGAGGTCCCACAGGCCGAGGGTCGCCGCGTCGCGGCCGACGAGCTCCGAGCGCTCGAAGCCCGTCAACGCCTCCATGGCGGGGTTCACGTCGAGCACGGTCGAGTGCTCCAGCGAGAGCAGCGCCACGGCGGCCGGGTTGGCGGTGAATGCGCTACGGAAGTGCCGCGCCGCCGCCTCGGCGACCCCCCGCGAGCGACGTTCGCCGTCGACCAGCGTGTCGTGGTCGATCGCGATGGCGGCCAGGGTCGCCGCCATCGTGAGCGCGACCGCGGCCGCATCGTCGAACGCGAAGGGTTGCGCCGCGCGGATCTCGAATGCCCCGAGCACCTCGGGACCGAGCGTGAGCGGTACGGCCGCCGCGGAGCGCATCGGCCGCGCGGCGACCAGGCCGTCGCGCTCGACGTCGCGCTCGACCACGACGCGACGAGTGGTGATGGCCTCGAGTGCGAGCGCGCCCACGGCGACCGTCACGGCCTGGTCGCCCGTCAGCACGGTGGCAGGGCGAGCCGCCGCGAATCGAACCGACGCAGCAGGACCCTCCGACGTCGCCGCCGGGTCGCTCCGAACCACGTACAGCTCGTCGGCGCCGAGCGTGCGCTCCGCGAAGTCGGCGAAGGCGGGCCACACGTCGTGGAGCGTTGCGGCCTCCCCGACGCGCAGGGCCAGGTCGGCCAGTTGATCGAGCAGCAGGCTGAACGTATGCAGCGCGCGCTCACCCGCCGCCACTGCCTCGGCGCTCGCCGCCGCCCGCTCGCTGTCGTCGTGCACGATGGCCAGCGCCCCTTCGATGCCGCCGTCCGGATCGCGCAGCGGCTGCGCGCTGGCCCGCACGGCCCGGCGTCGCACGCCGGGGGCGGCGATCACGAAGCGCTCGTCCTCCAGGGTCTCTCCGCGCAGCGCCCGGAACAGCGGTGCCTCGTCTGGCCGCATGGCCGTGACGCCGTCGACCAGGAACAGGTCGTAGGCGGCGGCCCACCCTGCGGGTTCGACGCCGACGACGGGCCCCTTGCCGTGGAAACGCTCCATGGCGCGGTTGAAGAGCGTGATCCTGCCGTCGCGATCGCTCGCGATCACGCCGTCCTCGAGATGGTCGAGCAGCGCTCCGAGGCGCCGCCGGTCGGCTTCGAGGTGCCCGTCGCCAGAACTCCGCGAGAGGTGCGATCCCAGGTGCTGCGACGCGATCTCGAGGACCCCGCGCACCCGTGGGTCGGGCGGTGTTCCGTCGCGCCCCAACGTGAGCATCACCGCCACGACCTGGCCGTTCGCCGTCACCGGCACCGCCGTGACGCCGTCGAGGCCGAGGTCGAGCGCGGCGCGGGCGCGTCCGAAGCGCCGCCCGCCATCGGCGCGCAGGGCTGCCACCACCCGAGCTCGGCGCAGCGTCACGACCTCGCGGACGACGCCGGTGGACCAGGCGGCGGCGTCGACGTCCTCGCGCAGGCGGGCCAGTCGTGGCTCGCGCTCGAAGCCGGGGCCGGCCGCGAAGTCGATGCGCCCTGGGCGCCGCAGCCAACTCTCGGCGTAGGGCTGGTCGAGCGTTGCGCACACGAGTTCGAGCGTCCGTTCGAGGGCGGACGATAGGTCGCTGCCGGCCTCCAGGTGGCTGAGGATGCGCGCCGCGAGGGCGAGGCCGGCATCGTCCTCCCAGGCCTCACCGGCCGAGAGGTCGAGGACCTGCCGTACGGCGTCGCCGAGCGAGTCGTGGTCGTGGTCGTCGACCACGAGCGAGACGCCGGCGGCGGCCAACCGCAGCACGTCGGCGTCGTCGAGGTCGGCGCCGATGACGATCACCGGGCACGACTCACCGCCGTCGAGCAGCCGCGCCAACGCGACCTCGCCGCCGATCCGGCCGGGCGGCCAGGCCATGATCGCCACGTCCCAGTCCCGGCCGCGCAGCGCCCCGTCCAGCGCCGGCACTGTGTCGACGCGCAGCGTGCGCGGCGCGAGTCCAGCTGCGTCGAGTGCTCGGGTGATGCGCTGCGCCCCACCGGCCCCGTCGACGACGAGCAGCGCCCGCAGCGTGACGGGGGCGCCTGGAGCCGCGCCACGCGCGCGCTCTCGGGGCCCAGCGTCGATGCGCGCGCCATGAGGACCGTCCATCGCGACGAGGATACGTGACCGACGAGTGTCGGGGGCACGAGGTTCGTCACTCCGTGACGGAACCGTCGGCGGCCTGACGGACACGGCGCGCCTCGACTCGCTACGCTCACGTGGTGATACGACGACACGTTGTCCCCCCTCGCACGTGGGCGCTCCCGTTCGCGCTGCTGGCGGCGTTCGCCGGCGTGGCCTGGGCCCAGGCCACGACCGCTCCGGATCCGGCCTCCGCGACGGCCGCCCCCGCCCTGCGCGCCGACCTCGAGCACGATGCGCCCGCGCTGGCCTTCCGTGACGCCTTCCTGGCCGGCGACCTCGACTGGCCCGACGTCCTCGAGCGCGCCGGGTCCGAGGGCGCGGTGCGCTGGTACCACTGGGGTGGCAGCGAGGAGCTCAACACCTGGATCGACACCGTGGTGGCGCCGAACCTGGCGGCGGAGGGCATCCGGGTCGAGAGCGTGCGCGTGCCCGCCACGCGCGACGCCGTCGACGTGGTGCTCGCCGAGGCGGCCGCCGGCCGCGGCCTCGGGCGCGGTAGCGTCGACCTGATCTGGATCAACGGCGACAACTTCCGCACCCTCGCTCAAGCCGACCTGCTCTTCGGCCCCTTCGCCGACCGCGTACCGAACGCCGCGTGGTACGCCCTCGATCCGGCCGATCCCGCCGCCGCCATCAACCTCTTCGACCTCGGCACGCCCACGCTGCTGCGGTCGATCCCGTGGTTCGCGGGCCAGTACGTGTGCTACGTCGACACCGCACGCCTGCCGCTCGAGCGGGCACCGCGCGACCACGCCGACCTCCATGCGCTGGCGCGCGAACGCCCGGGTCGCTTCACGTACGTCAGGCCACCCGACTACATCGGAACCGCCTTCGTCCAGCAGGCGGTGGTCGCGCTGTACGCCGACGCGATCGCGAGCGACGCGGCCGACGCCGCGCCGACGCTCGACGCGTTCCTGAACGACGTCGCCGCCCTCGGCGTGGACGACGTCGCGAGGCTGCTCGAGCCGGGCTTCGCCTACCTGCGCGCGCTCGAGCCGTTCCTGCTCGGCGGTGGTGGGGCTGAAGGCGTACGCGGCGCGCCGGTCTACCCACCGAGCGCGGCGGCGTGGGAGCGGCTGGTGGCCGGTGGCGAGATCGACCTCGCCTGCGAGGACAACGTCTTCCACGCCCAGAGTGCCGTCGAGCGCGGTCGCCTGCCCGAGAGCGTGCGCACGATCGTGTTCCCCGAAGGCGCGATGCGGGTGAACAAGAGCTTCCTCGCAATCCCGGCGAACGCCCCCAACCCAGCCGCCGCCCTCGTGCTGGCCGACCACCTGTCGTCGTTCGAGAGCCACGTGTCGAAACTCGAGCTCATCGGCTACCCCATCGCGCTCGACCTGCCGCGCCTCACGAGCGAGCAGCGCGCCGTCGCGCTGGCGGCCTCACCCGACCTACGTGGGGTCGACTACGACGACCTCGCCGAACACGCGGCGCCCGACATGCACGCCTCGTGGGTGCCGCTGATCGATCGGCTGTGGGAGCGCTGGATCGCCGGAGCGAGCCCTCGCGCCTTCGGTGACGTGGTGGCGGACACGCTCGCGACCCCGTGAGCCGGCGCTGGCGCGTCGCGTTGGGCCTCGCCCCGGCGCTGGCGTTGCTGGCGACCGTCTTCGGCACTGCCCTGTTCGGCTCGCTCGCGCAGAGCCTTGGCCACGCCCCGGCGTACGGCGTCGAGGCGTTCCCGACGCTGCGTTACTACCGCGCCGTGTTCACCGAGGCGGGCGTGGCCGCCGCCGCCGCGCGCACCCTGACGACGGCGCTCCCGGCGACGATCCTCGGCCTCGTGCTCGGCGCCGCCCTGGGGTTGGCGCTGCCGGCGCGGCGCGACCTGGCGGCCAGCCTGGTGCAGGTACCGCTCCTGGTGCCGTACGTGGTGGCTGTTGCGCTCGCGACCGTCTGGCTGGCGGGCGGCGGGGTGCTCGCCCGGGCACTGGCGGCGCTCGGCCTGATCGAGGTGCCGCACGACCTCCCACGCCTGCTCGACGGCGCCGCCGGCGTCGGTGTGCTGGTCACCTTCGTCTGGAAGCAGGTGCCGTTCACCGCGCTGCTGGTCGCGGCCGTGCGCGCCGGTGCCGACCCGCGTCTGGCCGAGGTCGCGCACGTGTTCGGCGCCACCCCGCTGCAACGGCTGCGCTACGTCACGCTCCCGCAGGTGATGCCGGCGGTGCTGGCCGCGGCCGTGATCACGTTGGCCTACAACCTCGGCGCGCTCGAGGTCCCGCTGCTGCTGGGCGGCGGGGTGCGCGACACGCTGGCCGTGAGCGCGTGGCGCGTGTACGCGGATCCCGACCTGACGCAGCGGCCGCAGGCTCTGGCGATCGCGTGGAGCCTCACGGCCGGCGTCGTGATCGCCGTCGCGGGGCTGCTCGTCGCCGCGCGGCGCTGGCTGCCAGGGGTGGCGGGGCGCTGATGGCGCGCGTGTGGCGCTGGGGCTGGGCGCTGGGCGCCACGCTGCCGTTCGCGGCGCTGGTGGTCGCGTCGCTGGCGTTCCGCTGGAGCTGGCCCGATCTGCTGCCGACGGAGTGGTGGTGGGAGGCGCGCCGGACGGTCCGGTTGCCGATCGGTTGGGACTACGTGGCGTCGTCCGCGTCGCGGGCGTTGCCGGCGCTGCTCACGAGCGTCACAGTCGCAACGGCCGTGACGGCGCTGGGCCTGGTGGTGGCGTGGCCGGCGGCGCGCGTGATCGCGCACGAGCGCTTCCGGGGTCGCCAGGCCGTGGAGCTGGCGCTGCTGGCGCCGCTCGTGGTGCCCGAGCTGGCGGTGGCGTTGGGCCTCGCGGTCAGCGCGGTGCAACTCGGCGTGGCCGGCACCTGGTGGGGCGTCGTGGCGGCGCACGTGGTGCCGACGCTGCCGTACCTGGTGCGCACCCTCGCCGCGGTGGAGCAGGGCTTCGATCGCGACCTCGCCGACGCCGCACGCGTGCACGGTGCCGATGCCTGGGCCGTGTTCTGGTTCCTGCGACTGCCGCTGCTGGCGCCGGGTGTGGCGGCCGCCGCGCTGTTCGCGTTCCTGCTGAGCACCCACCTGGTGGTCTTGACCGTGCTGGTCGGTCAGGGGCGGGGGGAGACCACCGCGGTGCAGCTGTTCGCGCGGCTCGGCGGTGGCGCGGCGCTCGATCCGGTGTCGGCGGCGCTCGCGCTGCTGCTCACGCTGCCCGGCGTGCTGTTGCTCGTGGTCCTCGACGGGGTCCTGAGGCGCCGCGTCGACCTGCGCGGGGCGGTGCTGCGGATGTGAGCCCAACCCTCGGGTGCGCTGCCGGATTGCCCCTGCCGAGCGCGCCGTCCACGCCGTAGCATCGTGTATGGCTCGCGCTCACGTGATCGAGACGCTCGGTCTCACGCGCCGCTTCGGGGACGTCACGGCCGTCGATGCGCTCGATCTGACCGTCGAGCGCGGCGAGGTGGTAGGTCTGCTCGGCCACAACGGCGCCGGCAAGACCACCACCGTGCGGCTCCTGAACGGCGTCCTCGCCCCCAGCGCCGGTTCGGCGCGCGTCCTCGGCTTCGATCCGATGCACGACGGTGTGGCGTTGCGCCGGCGCTGCGGCGTCAGCACCGAGACACCGTCCGTCGACGAACGCCTCAGCGGCCGTGCGGGTCTGCGCTTCTTCGCCGAGGTCTTCGACGTGCCGCCCGCGCGCGTGGAGCGGCGCATCGACGAGCTGCTGGCGGCCTTCGATCTCAGCGCGGCGGCCGATCAGCGGGTCGGGACGTACTCCAAGGGGATGCGGCAGCGCCTCACGCTGGCGCGAGCGCTGTTGCACGAGCCCGAGTTGCTGTTCCTCGACGAGCCGAGCTCCGGGCTCGACCCCGTCGCGGCGCGCGCCGTCGATGAGCGCATCGCGGGCCTGCGTGACGCGGGGACCACCGTGCTGCTCTGCACCCACAACCTCGCCCAGGCGCAGGGTCTGTGCGACCGCGTCGTGGTGCTCGAGCACGGAGCGGTCGTTGCGAGCGGTGCCCCTGCGGCGTTGGCGGCGGAGCTGGGCGCGAGCATCGAGGTGCGCGTCGCGCTCAGGCTGGAGGCGGGAAACGACGCGCGGGCACTGCTCGCGGACGTGGTGGGCGTCGAGACCATCGAGGCGGCGAACGGTGAGGCGAGCGAGCTGCGCTTCGCTGCGTCGGGCGACGACGCCATCGCCTCCGCCGTGCGCGTGTTGGTGCAGGCCGGCGCCGACGTGTACGCCGTCGAGCGGCGCCAGCCGTCGCTCGAGGACGTCTACTTCGCGCTGCACCGCGGCGAGCGACCAGCAGCTCGCGCCGACGTGAGCCAGGGTGTACCGGCGTGAACGCCCGTGCGATCCGTGCCATCGTCGTCAAGGACCTGAGCGTGCTGCGCCACTCCAAGGCGGTGCTCATCCCCTTGATCGTGGTGCCTCTCGTCATGCTGCTCATCCTGCCGGCCCTTGCGGCGCTCGCGCCGAGCCTGATGAACCTCCCTGGCGCGAGCGACCTGCACGCGCTGCTCGAGGGCATGCCCGACGTCATGCAGGCGCGGTTGGCGGGCCTGGACGACGACCAGCGCATCGTGGTGCTGATGCTCACGTACCTGTTCGCGCCGATGTACCTGATCCTGCCGCTGATGGTCGCGAGCGTCATCGCCGCCGACACCTTCGCCGGTGAGCGCGAGCGCCGCACGCTCGAGGCCCTCATCTACACCCCGACGACCGACGCCGAACTCCTGCTGGGCAAGCTCCTGGCCGGGTTCCTGCCCGCGCTGGCGGTCGCCTGGGGCGGTTTCGTCGTCTACGCCGTCGTCGCCAACCTCGCGGCCTGGCCGACCATGGGCCGCGTGTTCTTCCCGACGGGCATGTGGTTCGTGCTGGCGCTGTGGGTCGCTCCGGCGGTGGCGGCCGTCGGTCTGGGGGCCACCGTGATCGTGTCGTCGAAGGTGTCGACCTTCCAGGAGGCGTACCAGATCGGCGGCGTGGTGGTGCTGCCGATCGTCCTCCTGGTGGTCGGTCAGGCCGCGGGCGTCGTGGTGCTCTCGACGGTGTTCGTCGCGGTGCTCGGCGCCGTGTTCTGGGCGATCGCGGCGGTGCTGCTGACCTACGGCGCGCGCACCTTCCGGCGCGGCGAGCTCATGGCCCGGGTCTAGAGCGAGGTCGAAGCCGGCGCGTCGAGGCCGGCGAAGCGCTCCATCGTCCGAACCAGCGCCAGGGTGCCGCGCTCGACGTCGCGCCAGCGGATGTGTTCGTCGGGGCTGTGGATGCGCCCGCCGGCGTAGTTCACGCCGACCATCGCCACGGGCAGCCCGAGCCGCTCCGAGAACGGGTGGAGCGGACCGGAGCCGCCGGAGCTGACCGTGATCACGGCCGGCACGCCGAACGCCTCCTCCAGCGCCGCCGCGGCGTGGCGCAGCCACGGGTGTGCGGGGTCGACGCGCGCCGGCAGGCCCGGGCGTTCGCGGTGCGTGAGCGCGACGTCCGCGAAGCCGTGCCGGTCGAGGTGGGCGCGCAGGAGCCGCACGATCTCGTCCGGGTCTTGGTTCGGCACCAGCCGGATGTCGAGCTTCGCGCTCGCGCTCGCAGGCAGCACCGTCTTGCTCCCCGCCCCACCGTAGCCGCTGTGGATGCCGTTGACGTTGACGACCGGCTCGAGCTGCAGCCGGCGCTGGAACTCCGCACCGCTGGCACCCGCGTGGAAGCGCTCGACGCCGATCTCGGCGCCGAGATCCACGGACTCGTCACGCGCTGCGGCCCCGGTCGACTCGATCACGGCGTGCTCCGTGGGGGTCGCGGCGCGCACTCGGTCGTAGAAGCCGTCGATCAGGACGCGGCCGTCGGTGTCGCGGAGGCTCGCCACGGCGGCGGCCATGCGCCAGGCGGCGTTCGGCACCACCGGTCCGAGACCGGAGTGCTGGTCGTACGCGGCGGTGCGCACCTCGAGGTCGATGGCCACGACGCCCTTGAGGCCGCACACCAGTTGGGGCCGGTCGGCGGCGTCGACGATGCCCGCCTCCCAGAAGCAGGCGTCGGCCGCGAGGCGCTCGGCGTTGGCCTCGACGTACGCCTCCATCGTGGGGCTGCCGACCTCCTCCTCGCCCTCGATCAGCATCACCACGCCGATCGGCAGCTCGCCTCCGTGGCGCTCGCGCAACCACTCGAGGGCCACTAGGCGCGAGACCAACTCGCCCTTGTCGTCGCCCGTGCCGCGCCCGTAGAGCTTGCCGTCGCGCTCGCTCAGCTCGAACGGGTCGCTCGACCACAGCTCGAGTGGATCGGCCGGTTGGACGTCGTAGTGGTTGTAGAAGAGGACGGTCGGTGCGCCGGCGACGCGGCGCTCTGCGAACACGACCGGCGCCCCGGCGGTCTGGTGGATCTCGGCGTCGAGGCCGAGCTCGCGCAGGAGTTCGGCCACGGCCTGGGCGGTCTCGCCGAGCGCTCGCCCCTCGGCGGCGACCGAGGGCAGCGCCACCAGGCGTGTGAGCAGAGTACGGAAGCGCTCACGGAGATGGTCTGGGAAAGACGTCACGGTCGCCATCGTACGCGCGGCGGCGGCCGACGGTCGGGGCCACGGCCGTACCGGGACGACACCGCTGCGTCAGCGCGGCAGCGGGATGGCGACGCCGTTCAGCCGGTAGAAGCGCTCCACCGTCAGGTTCTCCTCGCGGTACGCGCGCATCTGCTCGTCGTCGTCGCGCTCCCTCTCCCAGCGCTGGAACATCATCTCGGTCTGGCTGCGGTGGGCGCGCAGGGCACCGAGCTTGCGCTGCCTGACGGTGCGGATGTCGACGGCCACGTGCTGCGGACCCAACGCGGCGCGCAGCTGCTCACGATCGCCGACCGCGACGGCGAGCAGCCGCGGTTTCGGGTCCGGCAGCGCGGCCACGGCGAGGTGCGTGGCCAGGCCCATCGCGTCGTGGTCCGGGTGCACCGCGTGCCCGGGGTAGAACGTGATCACCGTGCTCGGGTCGAGCCGTTCGAGGACCGCGCGGATGCGTGTGGCGACTTCGTGTGGGTCCTCGAACTCGACCATCCGATCGCGCATGCCGAGCAGCTCGTAGCGCGCACCCAGGATCGTGCAGGCATCCGCAAGCTCACGCTCGCGCACGTCGCGCATCGACTCCCGGTTCGCGAAGAACGGGCTCCCCATGCGGCGCCCCATGTCGCCGAACGTGCCGCACAGGTACGTGACGGGCACGCCTGCGTCGCTGGCGAGCGCCATGGTCCCCGCCGACGAGAACGACTCGTCGTCAGGATGGGGGAGCGACACCACGATGCCGCGTTCGGCGCTCGGGTCGAGCATCGTCATGCCCTCGACCAGATGGTCGATGCGTTCGGGTGGCGGAGGCTGGATGGACACGGCGCTCACTCCCGGAACGGCTGCAGGGAGAGCTGCAGCCCGACGCGAAGGTTGCCTTCCTCGTCGTGACCCGCCAGGAGCAACTCGTCGCGCTCCGTGACGGTGTAGTCGGTCAGGCCCTGAGCGTACACCCAGCCCGAGTCCAGCTTGAGGCCGACCCGATACGGGCCCTCGCCGGTGACGAGGCCGCGCTCGTAGCGGATGCTCGCGTTGCGGACGAACGCGATCACCGGCGTGCGCTTCTCGGGTCCGAGGGCCGTGTACGAGCCGGTGGTGGTCTCGAGGTGCAGGTACACGTCGCGGCCGAGGCGGGCGTCGAGTTCCTTTTGGACGCGTGCCGGATCGATGGGTCCCACGTGCTGGCCTCCCGTGCGCGTCGCGCGCAGGGCCGAGTGTACCCCCCGTCGCGAGCGCGCAGCGTGCTCGCAGCGTGCGCTGGGGAGCCCACCGCTCCGCGTCAGAGTTTCGGAAGTTGCCGATGAGCATCCTGATGGCACGCAAACACCGCAGACAGCGGTGGGCCTTCTCCGGCGGCGTTGATATCGGATTCCCGTATTCGGGCGCTTGGGACCGATGGAGCCAGTAGCGCGACCGGCCGGAAGATCCGGAGGATGCCATGACGCGTTCGACCCCTACCCGTACCGCCTTCACCCGTACCCTGTTCCTGCTGCTTGCGCTGCTGGCCTTCGGCCTGCTCGCCGCCTGCGGTGGGACCCTCAACGACGCGTTGACCGACACCGAGGTCGTGCTCGACGACGTCGCCGGGAGCGA